>JAEUQE010000031.1 GCA_016789785.1 Bryobacterales bacterium | reverse complement strand
TCTCGTTTGATCCTGCCGAGCGTCATCAACTCCAAGCCGAAGATCAGTCCATACTCGCCCTGGTGCTGGCCATCATGAACCGCGTAGAAGTCGCGGAAGCCGCTTGGAAGGTCCACACGCAACAATTGCTGGAACGAACTGAACACAGCCTCAATGGCCCCGGGTCCAAAGTACCGGGTTGCGTTCGGAACATTTCTCTCTCGAAATGTTTGCTCGATGATGTCCCAATGGCCGCGCACTTGCAGAAAGGGGACTATCGGCGGAGACGCGCGCGGGCTACATAGTACTGCGCGGAATCACCGATGCTTCAGTCCAGCCGCACGGTTCGAGAGACGGTCCGCCCCGTCAGGATGTCGGTGGCGCGAATGGTCCATGCTCCTGCGGGATCGTTGAGCGCGAAAGGGATTTCATGGCCGGCCACACCGAGGTCGGCCGCCACGTTTGCCGAGTAATAGGCACGTGCGACGCCGTCCGGCCCAATTACATCCACGTGCACCACGTGCGTGGCTGCCGTGGAAGGACTTGCCCCGCGCAGTGCGGCGGTCACAGTGTCGCCACGCTTTGCTTGTGATGCGACGCTCATTTCCAGGCCGGCGATCGGATCGGCTGAAAGTGCGAAGAGCGCAGGCTCATAGGGGTCCAGGGTGATTCTGATCTCGCGGATGGCGCCCAGTGGTTTGCCGGCGCGCAGGTCGTATGCATGCATCGTCGAGGGCAGTGTGACACGGAGCGCGCGCGGCTTCTCGAAGCGCTCATTGGACTTGAACTCCGGCGGTCCCAACTCATTCACACGAAGCTGGGGATTCGCGTGCAGTCCGAGAATGCGCACGGCACCATTCGCAAACAGGTGCGTCTCCACGCCCGTCACCGGTGAGCCCTGCTCATCGAACACTTGGACTGCCGGCGCCACGCCAGCCGCCGTGATCAACTTCGCCATCGCATCGCGGACCGGCGCTTCTTTGCCGAGCAGGCGATGCTGATGATAGTTGAGAAGATCCGCCGTCACCAACTGGACGCGCGGATTCGGAAACAGATCCGCGACTCTCGATTCCAGCAGCTTGCGGCTGTGTTCATCATGGGTGCCGGGCATCGCGTTCGTGATCAACGTGCCGCCTTGGGCAACGAACTCGCGGATCGCTTGCGCCTCGCGCTCGGAGAGCGACAACGAATCCGGAAGCATCAAAACCTTGTATCCACCGCGCAACAATTCACCCAACTCCAATTGCTCATACGCGACAAAGCGATACTGCAAGCCAAGATCCTCGATCAGACGGCAGTATGATTCACGCAGCCGCAGAAAGTCGGAATCAAGGCGCTCAGTGGATGCGTTGCGATCCACCCACTTGCTTCCCTTGGGCTGATGCTGGCGCATCCATGCGGTGCGAAAGCTTGCCTGCGAGTAGTGAATCGCAATCGGATCGTGCATGCGGCGACCGTGGATCAGCAAGGAGCCCAAGCCCCGGCGAAGTTCCTGGAAGTAGGGCTTCGTCTCTTCACCGCGTGGGCCAATCGTCCCTTTGTCACGGTCTGCGAACTCGAACTTGTCGTCCCACAGAATTAATCCGCGGCTCCCATGAAGTAACTCGTACCAGACGCGATGCTTCTCCTGCGGACCCCGCGCGAACGATGTCGTCACGACGGGTGTTGCGGGGGAGAAGGAACGGATCATCTCAATGTTGTTGCCGATATTGTACGGTTCGAAGAAGTTCAGAGCGCGCGTCAGTTTCCAATAGTCATAGCCGCCCCAGCCGGGCATCTGCGCCCCGGCGATTCCTACGAACGCGTTCGGATCGATGGACTGGATCGCGTCGGTGCCCATTCGCAGCGCTCGCGCGAACGCTTCATCCATCCACTCCTTGTGATCCGCCCAGGACGAGTAGTTGTTGTCGCCCCGGCGCATGGCTTCATCGGTAGTGTCGGGTGTAACGTGCTCCCACTTGGTGAACGTCGATCCCCACTGCGCGTTCAGCGCATCCAGAGACGGATAGCGCGCCCGCAGCCAATCCCGCATCGCAGTCAAGGAGAAGTCCGAGAAATCGAAGTCCCAATAAGCCGAGAGATCCGCGATTCCCGACTCATCGCCGAGATCATAGAAGATTGGGCGGTACGGAAAGTGATTGCGCGTGACTTCGACCAGGCGGTCGCGCACCAGCTTCAGCCACTTCGGATCGGAGAGGCTCGGGTGCCGCTTGAAAGCTTCTTTGCTTGTTGGATCCTTGCGATAGAGGTCTTTCGCTTCGTAGTAGGGAGCATTCACGCGGCGATCGCGCCGGTAACGGTGATACTCGGCATAGAAGTCCGTGGCGATGTTCTCGGCGTACCATTGCAGATCGTTGGTCAGCAGAAACTCAGCGGGTGGCTTGTTGCGTCCGACATACTGTCCCGCGTTGATGCCGATTTGCTTCAGCACAGGGAACGACTTCGCCGGGTACTGCTGCCACATGATGATGCGGTAGTCCGTGAACCGGTCATCGGGAGGACGCGCCAGAAAATCGAGGACTACTTCTTCGTCGCGCTTGTCCTCTTCGCCCTTGGCGTTCTTGCCCTGGAAGCGAAATCGGGCGGTCAACCGGTTGCTGATCGCGCGTGCGCGGCGCAAATCAATGGTGAAGGTGAACTCCGGTTCATCGGTCAACGTGAGCGCGATCTCGCGGTCGTCGACGGTGCGGCCATGCTGGTCGGTCCATTTCAGGGACAGTGCGCCTTTACCGGTCGCCTGGTACGCTGTGCGAAACACCACCGGCACAATTCCATCGCGCTCCAACGCCGGCGCGGGCAGGATCAACTGTGCGCCGCAGGCCGATACGCACGCTGCCAGCAACAGTGCACTACTTCGCAAACTCAACATAACCGTGTTTCTCCAGGAAGCGGAAATAGCCAATGAAATCGAACTTTGAGGGGCCATTCTCCAAGCGCGTCAAACGCATCACGTCGGGGAGCGTGCGTTTCCCGTCGCACCAGAACAGCGCGGTCTGCTGTAACTTTCCCCAAGCGCCGGACGGCCACCCCTGCCATTGATCCTGAGGAAGATCATCGAGCGTGAGACTGCCCATTCGCTTACGCTTGACGACGATGCCGCGAGCTTCGCTCTCGCGTGGATCGGGGTCCGGCGCGACCGCCTTCACGGGAGACTGGTGCCCCAACATCTTCGCCGCCAGATCCGCGTTTCGCTGCAGTGCCGCGGACGCAGCGCGTGCCGCTACGTGGACACGCTGTATCGCGGGTTCCAGCAGCGACGGGTTCTTCGTGAGCCGCAACAGCGATTCAATTGCAGCGATGCTGCGCTCTTTGCGATACGTCACTTGCTCCTGCGCGTCGTATAAGGCGCGGCCCATGCCGGAGCCTTCCTTCCACTCCGCGGTTCGCCAGTCTTCCGTTGCGGCTTCACGGATGACCAGATCCGCACGATCGGCAACCATGCCGGCAAGCCATTCGATATCGCCTTCTCCAGCCGATGCGATGGCGTACAGATACGTAGCAGCGATCACGATGAGATCGCGCAAAGACCGCGGATCCACGGTCTCCGGCGTGTCCGCGCTGTTGTGATGCGTGTGCACGCCGGTCCCGCTGTAGGGCCACACGGTTTCAATGCCGATCATCGGCTCGCCGAGAAACGCATCGGTACCTGGCGTGAATTCCCGCGCGTGAAACGGCCGCGGCGGGGACAAGCGGCTAAGATGCGCTTCCGCTGTCTTCAGGATCAAGGCATCCACATAGGAAGCGGCGGCATGAGGATTGAGATGGAAGGTATACTCCGTGCCCGCCATTTCATAGGGCGCGGCGGGAGTATCCAGTGCGATGGCGGCAACTGCCTTGCGCGCATTGGCGAGGTAGTGCATGGTGCCATACAGCTCACCCATGGCCAACATGCGAATCGAGCGGCGGGGCTTTGCGAGCTTCCCCGTGGCGATGAGCTTGTTCAATGCCGAGAGCGCGCCCACCATGGCGGCAACGCCAGTCGCATTGTCATGTGCGCCTTGCTCAGCCGTGTGGCCCAGCGTCAGAACCTCTTCCTCCGTGGCGCCCTGCACCATTCCAGTCACGTAAGGATACTCACCCTCATAGAGCCTCGCATCGACGTTGGCCTTGGCGCGCACCGGCCCTTGGGAAAGCATCTGCTTCAACCGTTCTGACTGTGCCGGCGTGATTGAGAAGCACGGCATGGGTGTATCGTTTTTGAGGAAGCCCCAGCCCTTGTCGCCCCACGCGTTCACCCACTGCCGGTCATTGCGCAGGGCTCGATTCTCAGTGAAGGCATTGATCGCGCCTGCCGCGCCCTGCTTCACTAGCAGCCACTTGATTCCCGCGGGATTCACATCCGTGAGCACGAACTTCCCGCGTAGATCGGATTTGCGAATCCCGTCTGCACGTGCATCCTTGAGCCACACGATTTCCGCTTCCAGCCCACTGGTAGGTGTTGGTCCGCTCCACATGCAGAGCGATGCGGGGACCTTGCTGTAGTCGGCGAGGACTGTGCCATCAGATAGAACGAGCGTGGCGCTTCGCACATCCCACGCCATCGGCATGGTCCAATAGCCGAATTGTGTTCTGCCGTCCGCGGGAGCGCCGATCACACGCACATCGCGAAACCCCTGGCGCCTCATTTCGGCGGCAAGATAGTCCGATGTCTCGCGAAACTTTGGAAACGTGAACCAGCGGTCGCGCTCCCATACGCCGCGCATCACTCGCATCGCGTCGTCTACGTCTGCTGATGCGCGCACCGCGTCGGCGATGCGAATCAACCTCGGATCAGCGCCAGCCGCAACCCCGGACATCCAAAACCAGGCCAACAGGCCAACGCCAGTCCCACCGGACACAATTCTCACGAGTTCATTGTATTCCCACGAGTGTGACAGATCTCGCCCCTGTCCGATATATTGGCTGTAAACGTAATGAGTACCCAATTTGCGATCCGTGTGGGTTTGGCCTGGCTTGCTGCCACCTGCCTCACTTGGGCGAAGACAGATTTTCAGAAGCAGATCCGTCCGATTCTCTCGGACAATTGCTTCGCCTGTCACGGGCCCGACCCAAAGACGCGCATGGCGGGATTGCGCCTCGACACCAAGGAGGATGCGCTTGCCGCAAGGAAGAGCGGCGCGGCGATCGTTCCTGGCAAGCCTGACGGAAGCCTTCTCTATCAGCGCGTGACGGAGACGCGCGCGGCGCTTCGCATGCCGCCGGCTTCTTCGCACAAGACCCTCACGCCACCGCAAATCGAAACGCTGAAGCGCTGGATTGCGGAAGGCGCACCGTGGCAGGAGCACTGGTCCTTCATTGCGCCATCGAAACCCAAGGCTCCCGTGGTGAGCAACGCCGCATGGGTGCGCAATCCAATTGACCGCTTCATCCTTGCCCGCCTGGAATCTCAGGCTCTCACGCCAGCGCCTGAAGCGGATCGCCGTACCTTGATCCGCCGCGTCGCGCTTGATCTCACGGGACTGCCACCAACGCCCGCCGCCATCGAACAGTATCTAGCCGATGTGTCTCCGCAGGCGTATGAGCGCATGATCGATCGCTTTCTCGATTCACCGCACTATGGCGAGCATCGCGCGCGCTACTGGATGGATGCGGCCCGCTACGGCGACACGCACGGCATTCACGTGGACAACTATCGCGAGATCTGGCCTTATCGTGACTGGGTGATTCAGGCCTTCAATCGCAATCTTCCTTTCGACCGGTTCACCATTGAGCAACTCGCCGGGGACCTGCTGCCCAATCCAACACTGGATCAGCGCATCGCAACGGGCTTTCATCGCTGCAACGTCACGACGAACGAGGCGGGCATCATCGAAGATGAGTATGCCGAGATCTACGCCAAGGACCGCGCGGACACAACCGGCGCGGTGTGGCTTGGTCTGACGGTCGGCTGCGCCACGTGCCACGATCACAAGTTCGACCCGATTTCGCAGAAGGATTTCTATTCACTCGGCGCGTTCTTCCGGAACACGACACAGCATGTAATGGACGACAACATTCCCGATACGCCGCCTGTGCTTGTCGTGCCAAGGAAGGAGGATCGCGAGGAATGGATGAAGTTGAACATGCGCCTTGCCACGGTGCGTGATGAGATGCGCCGTTCGCGAGAGTCTGCGGCTCAGGCTTTCGAGACGTGGCTTGCTGGGCGTGAGAAGGTCGGCGCCGCTTACCCGCTCGAGAAAAGCAATGAGTTGTTTCGTGCGGACATTGCTGCTCTCGCCAAGTCGAGTCCTCTGGTGAAGCCGGGCGATTCTCCTGTTCCCGGCGTTACGGCCCTGCATTTCGTGAAGAACCAGGGCCTTCCCATCGCTGACGCTCCGCGCCTTGATGCGGAGGAGCCGTTCTCCATCAGTGTCAGCTTCTTCTTTCCGCTCGCAGAGCAGGGGTACTCCATTGCCTCTCATCAGAACCCGAAGGACAAGGGACGCGGATGGGTGATCGACATTGGTGCTCGCGTGATTGCCGCGCGATTGATTGGCGACGAGGGACGGAACATCGAGATCCGGGCGGCTCACCTGGAGCAGATCAAGCATGGCACCTGGAATCACATCAGCGTGTCGTATGACGGGTCGCGCCACCAAACCGGATTGAGCCTCTTCCTCAATGGCCGTGCGATTCCGACGCAAGGGCGCGGCAATCAGAATGTCGAGTTGCGCGGAGGGATCGGGGTGGATTCGCCGCTCATTCTCGGACGCTCACTGCCCGAAGGGGCAATCGCGGATTTTCGCATCTTCAATCGGGTGCTGAGTGAGAGTGAAGCGTCGCTGTTGTATGAATGGCTGGCGATTGAGAAGGCTTTGACGGCGGACACTGGGCAGCTTAGCTCACAGGACAAGTCCGCATTGCTCACATACTTTTTGACGAAGGAATACGCTCCGTTCCGCAAACTCGCATCGGAGCAGAACACTCTGAATCAGCAAGCCCGCGCGATCGCCCGGCGTGGCGCAGTGACGCTGGTGATGCATGAGCGCACGGCATCGACTCCTTCGGCGCGTGTGCTGTACCGGGGCGCGTACGATCAGAAGCGGGACACGGTGGCCGCGAACACACCGTCAGCTCTGCCGCCGATGCCATCGGATCTCCCGCGAAATCGGCTTGGGTTCGCGCAGTGGCTTTTCCGTCCTGAACATCCGCTGACGGCGCGAGTGACGGTGAATCGCTTCTGGCAGGAGGTGTTTGGTGTGGGGCTGGTCAAGACACCGGACGATTTCGGGAGTCAGGGTGAGCCTCCTTCGCATCCGGAGTTGTTGGACTGGCTGGCAGTGGACTTCCGCGAAGGTGGCTGGGATGTGAAGCGTTTCTACAAGCAGTTGTTGATGTCGGCGACGTACCGGCAGGCCGCTCTGTCAACACCCGTAAAGCTGGCCAAGGACCCCGACAACCGGCTCTTGAGCCGTGGCCCGCGATTCCGGATGGACGCCGAGGTAGTACGTGATTACATGCTTGCGGCAAGCGGTCTGCTTGTCAGACAAGTAGGCGGTCCGAGTGTCAGACCGTATCAGCCGGAGGGCATTTGGGAGGCGGTTGCGATGTTCGGTTCGAACACCCGTTTCTACAAACGAGACCAGGGCGACGGTTTGTACAGGCGTTCGATGTACACCTTTTGGAAGCGTAGCGCACCGCCGCCTGGCATGGAGATCTTCAATGCGCCGACGCGCGAAGCGTGCACAGTGCGGCGTGAACGGACGAACACACCGCTGCAGGCGCTCGCCACCATGAACGATGAGCAGTATGTGGAGGCCGCGCGCACCCTGGCGGAACGCAGCATGCAGTCGTCGGCGGCGATGGATGCCCGTCTTGATTACCTGTCGCTGCGAATCATGTCGCGGCCACTGCGTCTGGAGGAGCGGGTGATCGCCAAGAAGGCCTACGAAGGTTTTCGTACTCACTATGAAACGAGTCCCAAGGATGCCGAAAAGCTGCTGAGTGTCGGGGAGCGCAAGTTCGACCCATCCCTGCCGCTTGCTGAACACGCGGCGCTTACCATGCTCACGAATCAGTTGATGAACCTCGACGAGGTATTGAACAAATGAGCCACTCGAACAAGATGCTCCGCCCGGACGAAGAGGGCCACTATTCGCCGGATGCGCGCAGGCTGGATGCCGAGTCGTGCCGCCGCCTTGCGCCCGGCAAGCATCCTCTGGATGGTGTAGCGGCATCAATGGGACAGGAAGAATCGCGGCGCAGGCTTTTTGCGAGGGGCGCGCAAGGGATCGGCGCGCTCGCGCTCGCGTCGCTGCTTGGGGAAGATGCGCAGGCCGCGGGCCGTGAGGGCGGCGCTCTGGCGGGACTGCCTCACTTCGCGCCAAAGGCCAAGCGGTGCATCTACCTTCATTTGGTGGGGGCGCCGCCGCAGATGGAAACCTACGACTACAAGCCGCAGATGAAGGAATGGTTCAACAAAGATCTTCCGGACTCGATTCGTCAGGGGCAGCGCCTGACGACAATGACCAGCGGCCAGAGCCGGTTTCCGATCGCACCTTCGGTTTTCAAGTTCTCTCAATATGGCAAATCGGGCGCATGGATCTCGGAGTTGCTCCCCAAGATCGGCAGCATGGCCGATGACATCGCCATCATTCGCAGCATGCACACCGAGGCGATCAATCATGAGCCAGCCATCACGTTTTTCCAGACTGGGTTCATGATTGCGGGCCGCCCTTGCATTGGGTCGTGGCTGAGCTACGGATTGGGGAGCATGAATCAGGATCTGCCGGCTTTCGTTGTGCTGCAGGCCAAACACAATCATCCGCGCGCCAATGTTCAGGCGATCTCGGCGCGCCTGTGGAGTGCGGGCTTTCTCTCGGGCGAGTACTCCGGTGTGAGCCTGCGAAGTTCGGGTGACCCCGTGCTGTTCATCAACAATCCCGATGGCGTTCCAGCAAACGTTCGAAGAGGCATGCTGGATGCGCTGGGCAAGATGAATGAGTTGACGTTTCAGAAACTCGGCGATCCGGAAACGAAAACCCGGATCGCGCAATACGAGATGGCGTTCCGCATGCAGACTTCCGTGCCTGAACTCACGGATCTGAGCAAGGAACCCGAATCCACATGGAAGATGTATGGCCCCGAAGCGAGGACCGCGGGTTCCTTCGCGCAAAGCTGTCTGATGGCGCGGCGCCTTACGGAACGCGGAGTGCGATTCGTGCAGGTCTACCATCGCGGATGGGATGTGCACGGTCTGCTGCCCGAAGTTCTCCCGAGCCAGTGCAAGGAGATCGACCAGCCATGTTGGGCGCTGGTTCAGGATCTGAAGCAACGCGGCATGCTCGAAGACACGCTGGTGATTGTTGCGGGCGAGTTCGGCCGCACCATTTATTCCCAAGGCAAACTCACGGAAACCGATTATGGCCGCGATCATCATCCGCGATGTTTCAGCCTGTGGATGGCCGGCGGCGGTATCAAAGGCGGTGTGGTGCACGGCGAAACCGATGAGTTCAGCTACAACATTGTTCGCGACCCAGTGCACGTCCGCGACTTCCAGGCGACGATTCTGCATCTCTTTGGCATTGAGCACGAGCGCTTCAGCCACAAGTATCAAGGGCTGGATGTCCGTCTCACCGGCGTGGAGCGCGCGGCTGCTGTGAAAGCGATTCTTGCATAGCAAGGAGGCCCCCATGCGAGCCGTAACGTGGGTGCTGTTGTTTGCGGCCAGCGCGGCACAAGCTGCCGATGTTCGCTGGAAGCATCTCTCGTCCACGCGCGGCGGACTGCCAGTGCCCGCGGGCTCGAACCAACAGACCGGCGTGCTGGTGGTGGACGTCGATGGGAACGGCTCGCAGGATTTCATCGTGAGCTTTCGCGTAAAGGCTCCGGCGCTCGCGTTGTTTCGCAGGGAACGCGACGGTTGGACGCAATATGTGATCGAGCGCGAGTTCCTCACCTTGGAGGCGGGTGGCGCCGCGCACGACATTGATGGCGACGGCGATGCCGATATTGTCTTCGGCCACGATTCGCAGGGCTCACGGATGTGGTGGTGGGAGAATCCGGCGCCGCAATTCGACCCGGCGGTTCCTTGGCGACGGTATGTGATCAAGGACGGCGGGCCGAAGCAGCATCACGACCAACTCTTCGCGGACCTCAAGGGAACAGGCAAGCCGCAACTTGTGTATTGGAACCAGAAGGCCAAGTCGATTCTCATTGCGGACATTCCGAAGAATCCGAAGGCGACGCAGCCGTGGACCGCGAAGATCCTGTTCTCGGGAGACGCGGGACACGGAGTCGCCAGTGCGGCACAGTATCCCGAGGGCCTGGATGCGTTCGATGTCGACAACGATGGCAAGCTCGATCTGCTCGCCGGGAACTACTGGTTCAAATTCGAGGGAAGTGGGAAGTTTCGTCCTATTCGAGTTGGCCGGATCGGCGGAAGGATTCGCGCGGGCCGCTTCACGAAGGCGAAATCTGCGCAGATCGTGATTGCACCGGGTGACGGCAGCGGTCCGTTGATGTTCTATGAGTGCAAAGGCAATCCTCTGGAGGAGTCGTGCTGGCAGGGACGCGACTTGCTCGACCAGGAGATGGTGCACGGCCACACGCTCGACATCGGCGACGTGAACGGCGACGGCAAGCTCGACATCTTTGCGGCGGAGATGGCCAAGTGGACGAATAAACCCGGCGTTGATCACCCAGGTGCGAAGTCGTGGATTCTTTATGGCGATGGCAAGGGCGCGTTTCGTACCACGGTGTTCACGACAGGGCATGGCTGGCACGAAGGCCGGTTGGCGGACCTTGATGGTGATGGCGACCTCGACGTCCTGGGCAAGCCCTACACGTGGGAGGCGCCGCGGGTGGATGTGTGGCTGAACAACGGCACACGCAAGCGGTGAAGGTCAGCGCGAGGCCGACACCGCCGCTGCCATTGCCGCCGCCGCGGTGCGCAGATCGGCAGCGAGTTCTTCTATGGCAGGCAGCGGAATCTGCGCGGTGGTTCCTGTTACGGAGAGCGCCGCCGAGAAGCGTCCGCTCTGTAACACAGGCACCGCCACGCACCGTACCGCCAGTTCCTCCTCCTCATCGTCAACCGCGTAGCCAGCCTTCCGCACCTTCGCGATCTCACGTTGCAGCAGCCTTGGCGAGGTGATGGTATTGCGTGTGTACCTGATGTACACCTGCTTGGCAACCAGCCGCTCATAAAGTTCCTGCGGCCCAAAGGCCAGAATGACCTTGCCCACTCCAGTACAGTGGAGATCCATGCGCCGCCCGATATAAGTATCGAGCTTGATGAGGCCCGGTGTCTCGACCTTCTGAATGTAGACCCCCTGGTCCCCATCGGGCACTGCGAGATGCGAAGGCAGATGCAACTGATTGGACAACGCGCGCATGTGAGGTAACGCTGCTTCCGAAATCGACAGACTCTTGACCATGCCGAGTCCGAGACCGTAAGCCTTCAGACCCAAGGTATAGTGCAACGATTCACCGCGCTTCTGCACGTAGCCGAGCCTCTCCAGAGTCACCATGATCACGTGCGCGGAACTCTTCGGAATGCTGAGCTTCCGGCTGATCTCGGAGATGTTCAGCCCGCGCCGGGTGCTGTCCAGACACTCCAGGATCGCCAGCGCCCGCTCCACGGACGACGCATTCTGAACGCTTGGCATAGTCTCTCCTGAGGAACACCCCTTCCAGCATTCTGGACTAACGTCCAGCCGGCAGGCAATATTCCAGCGCTAATGTCCACAATACTGAACGGGAAACCCACAGTCCGCTTGACCCATTCGCCGAAGCGCCCGTACTCTGAGGCTATCTTCGCGCATGTTGTGGATGATTATTTGCGCGGCAGACATCGATTTCGAGGCTCTGGAGTCTGGTACCAGGGCATGTTGGGTCTGCGCGGTATCGCGCCACTGTCTGGCTCGCCCAAGGCAGTGGTGGTCTTCCAAACACGAATCGTGTGATTTGTTTCGGTGCGGATTGCGCCTTTGCGGGCGCACAGGACTGAGTTCACAAACGCCGAGGTGCTGATGTCGCCCGGCAGACTATGATGGTTAGCGGCGCGTTGCGGAGGCGGTGAACTTCCGTATCGCGGACGGCGCACACAAACGCCGAGATGGGGATTTTCGCAGTTGATTGATGGTTAGCCGTGTGGACGATGTGCGGCCGGGTGCGCTCAAAGTGGCGCGTGCGCGGTGGTGCATTACTCTTGTTGTGCGGAACTTCCCATCCGGCCCGATGTTCGTGTGTGACTTGGTGAAGTAGTTGACGGACAGGTTGATGGATGCTTACCGGTACCCATGGGGCCGGACCACGAAGTCAGGGTCAAGGAGTTGAGGGGAAACGATGCAATCAGTGAGCGCTATCGGATCGCCGGAAGACGGCTACAAAACAAAGTGGGACACCACACTCTGCGAATTCGTTGAACAGCACCTTTATACCGCCGTGGTGTCGGATTCGCTGGATCAACTCGGTGTGCGCCAGCAGGCGATGCGCGAGTATCTCCGTCCCGCCCACAAGCGGTGCAAGTTTGCGGGATGGGCACGCACCATCGCATGCTCCGACGTCTATCACATCGTTGATGATCCTTACGGAATGGAGATCGAGGCGATCGATAGTCTGTTGCCCGGGGAAGCCGCCGTCATAGGCACGCAGAAGTCGCAACGGAATGCTCCGTGGGGTGAGTTGTTGTCCACGGCTGCGAAGGCTCGCGGAGCGCGCGGGGCCGTTGTCGACGGGTTGATTCGCGATGTCGGCAAGATCGAAGAGCTCGGCTTTCCGGTGTTCGCCGCGGGCATCAAGCCAGTGGACTCAATGGGCCGAGGTTTGGTGACCGCCTATAACGTGCCTGTCGAGTGCGGGGAGGTCCTGGTCCATCCCGGCGACCTCGTGTTCGCGGATTACGACGGTGTTGTGGTGATTCCGTCCGCGATCACGAAAGAGGTGATCGAACTGGCAGCGGATAAGGTGAGGCGGGAGGACTCCACTCGCGCCGAACTTCTGGCCGGCGGCTATCTCCGCGATGTGTTCCGTAAATACGGGGTGCTGTAGCGTAGGCCGTTCTGCGCCGCCGGGGGGCTGGACCGCCGGCTCGGCACGCTACACTGGTCGCTTGTGATAAAACGGACCAATTGGTAAAGGATCGGCGATACGTGACATCAAACACCATGACGGATCACTCCTCCCGGCGTCATTTTGTGAAGTCGGCGGCGCTGACGGTTACGGCGTACGGGTTTTCGCTTGAACCCGCGCGTGCCGCTGTGCGCGAGTTGAAGATCTCGCGCACGACGCAAACGAATTCCGTCTGCCCTTACTGTGCCGTCGGCTGCTCAGTGATCATTCACACGCTGGGTGACAAGGCTCGCAACGTACAGCCCACCGTGGTCCATATTGAGGGCGACCCGGAAAGCCCCGTGAATCGCGGGACACTCTGTTCAAAGGGCATTTCGCTCAAGGAATTTGTGGTGAATGACCGCCGTTTGACACGGCCGCTGTACCGTGCACCCGGCGCCGCGGAGTGGAAGACGATCTCGTGGGATGAGGCGTTTGAGAAGACGGCGCGCCGCATCAAGGATACCCGCGACCGCACATTCGAAGAAAAGGACGAGCAAGGCCGCACGGTGAACCGTTTGCCATCCGTGGCGATGATCGGAGGCTGCACGGACACTAACGAGATCAACTACCTGCTGAGTAAGTTTCGCTTCGGCCTTGGGATATTGAGCTACGAGAATCAAAGCCGGCTTTGACACGGCCCCACGGTGGCCAGTTTGGCCGCCACTTTCGGCCGGGGAGCCATGACCAACGGCTGGACGGATGTCTCCAATGCGGACGTCATCCTGGTGATGGGCGGGAATCCGGCCGAAAACCATCCAGTCGGGTTTCGCTTTGTGATGGAGGCGAGGCGCCGCCGCAAGGCGAAGCTGGTTTGCATCGATCCGCGGTTCAGCCGTACCGCGGCCGTGTCGGACTGCTATGTACCGATGCGCTCCGGGACGGATATTGCTTTTCTTGGGGGATTGATTCACCACATCCTCGAGAACAAGTTATGGCTGGACGAGTATGTCAAGCTGCATACGAACGCTCCGTTCTTAGTGAAAGAAGGGTTTGACTTCGCGGACGGACATTTCTCCGGCTGGGATGCGGCGAAGAAGAATTACGACCGGTCGACGTGGCAGTATGATACGGACGCAAGCGGCTATGCGAAGGTGGATCCCACGCTCAATCACCCGCGCTGTGTATTCCAACTGATGCGCAAGCATTATGCGAGATACACACCGGAGGCGGTGGCGAACATTTCCGGATGCACGAAAGAGGAGTTTCTGCGTGCCGCCGCGATCATTACGTCGACGGGCAAGGTGGACCGGGCGGGAACCATCCTGTACGCGCTTGGATGGACGCAGCACAGCCACGCCGTACAATTGATCCACACCGCGGCGATGGTGCAGTTGTTATTGGGGAACATCGGCATGCCCGGTGGCGGAGTGAACGCACAGCGCGGGCATGCGAATATCCAGGGCTCGACGGATATGGGCGCATGGAACACCCTGCCTGGTTATCTGAAGATTCCACGATCGAATCATGCGACCCTGGATGACTATCTGAAGGCTAATACTCCGAAGCCTCTGCGTCCGGACTCTCTGAATTACTGGGGCAATACTCCGAAGTTCGCCGTCAGTCTGCTCAAGGCCTATTACGGAAAGAACGCCACCAGGGAGAATGGGTTCGGATACAGCAACCTTCCGAAGGCCGGAGAAAGCGAGAACTGGGGTTGGGGTTACTTCTTCGACCGGATGTACCAGGGCAAGTTGGAGGGATTTATTTCGTTCGGAATGAATCCGGTGGCGAATGGCCCGAACACTCCAAAGATGCTCGCGGCGCTGGCCAAGCTGAAGTGGATGATCGTGGTGGAGAATTTCGAAACGGAGACTGCGTCGTTCTGGAATGCGAAAACGCTTGGCGAGAAATACTATCCCACTTACACGGATCCGTCTCAAATTCAGACGGAGTGTTTTCTTCTGCCGGCGGCATGTTTTGCCGAAAAAGACGGCGCCTTCGTGAACTCGTCCCGATGGCTGCAATGGAAGCGGGCGGCGCTACCTCCGCCGGGTGATGCGAAGACGGATCAGGAAATCATGAGCCGTCTGTTTCTCGATATCAAGAACCTGTACCACAAGGAAGGTGGCAAGGCTGCCAGGCCACTCATCGAGATGGGGTGGGATTATGCCAATCCCGGCGCCCCGGCGTTGGACGAAATTGCGCGCGAAGTAAATGGGCGCGACCTCACTTCGAACAAACAATTGAATGGTTTTGGTGAATTGAAGGACGACGGATCCACGATTTGTGGAAACTGGATTTACTCCGGATCGTGGACCGAGGCGGGAAATCAGATGATGCGCCGGGGCCAGGAAGACCCAACCGGATTGGGACTGTTTCCCAACTGGGCGTGGGCATGGCCTGCGAACCGGCGGATCCTGTATAACCGCGCTTCGGCGGATGCGGAAGGAAACGGTTGGGATCCTCGCCGCGCGCCTTTGCGTTGGGATGGCAGCCGCTGGCTGGGCGACACGCCTGACTACAAAGGTGACGCCAAGCCCGGGGACTTCGGAGCGTTTATCATGCTCCCGGAGGGTGTTGCGAAACTCTACGCGGCCGACTTGGTGGAGGGGCCGTTCCCGGAACATTATGAGCCTGCCGAATCACCCGTTCAGAACCCGCTGCACCGGAAAGTGTCGAGCAATCCACTGGCGCCGGTGTTTCACAGCGATCTGGACCGCATGGGCGAGGCCAAAGACTTTCCATATGTCGCGATCACTTATCGACTGACAGAGCATTTCCATTACTGGACGAAGCACCTTACATCGGGGAGCGAGCTGCAAAGTAACTTCTTCGTGGAGGTGCCGGAGGAGTTGGCCCGGGAAAAGGGCATCAAAGGAGGAGATTTGGTCCGGGTGCGATCGGCGCGCGGCCATGTCGAAGGTCCGGCTCTGGTAACTAAGCGTATTCGCCCTCTCAAGGTCGACGGCAAGACGATTTATCAGATCGGCATCCCGATACACTGGGGATTCGTTGGCCGAGTACGCGGCCCGCTGGTGAACAACCTGACTCCGTCGGTGTTTGATCCGAATTCCGGAACTCCGGAATACAAGGGATTCCTGGTAAGTCTGGAGAAGGCATGACACAAACCGTCGCGAAGCTGATTGACACGACGCTGTGCATCGGGTGTAAAGCGTGCGAGGTTGCGTGCCAGGAGTGGAACGATCAGGAGTTCACGCAAGGAGTCTTTCAGAACACTTACCAGACGATGCCGGACCTTGCTCCGCATTTCTGGAATCTCATCAAGTTCAACGAAGTGGAGAAGCCGGCGGGACCCGCGTGGCTAATGGCGAAGTATCAGTGCATGCACTGCGCAGACGCGGGCTGTTTGAAGGCTTGCCCCGCGCCGGGCGCGATCGTCCAGCGGGACAATGGCATCATTGACTTCGTCCACGACAATTGTATCGGCTGTGGCTACTGCATTACTGGCTGCCCCTTTGACGTGCCGCGCCTGAGCCCGAAGACGCAGAAGGTGTATAAGTGTTCACTCTGCTCGGACCGGGTGGCAGTGGGCCTCTCGCCGGCATGCATCAAAGCATGTCCGACAAGTTGCCTCACGTTCGGCAGCCGCACAGACTTGAAGTTTCTGGCTGAAAAACGGGCTGAGGAATTGCGCGAGGACGGCTTCGCGTCAGCGGGTGTCTATGATGGTCCAGGCGTGGGCGGGACGAATGTCCTCTATGTACTTAAGTACGCGGATAAGCCCGAGGAGTACGGCCTTCCGAGAAACCCGAAAATCCCATGGACGGTGAGTTTGTGGAAAGGGCCATTGAAGTGGCTTGGCAATACGATATTTTTCGGCGGTGTTCTTGCGGCGATTGTGCACTATCTCAAAGTCGGCCCCAAGGAATCCCATGAGGATGAGTAACATGAAGACTGCCGATCCGAAACCACGTCTTGAACGCTTTGTCGCAGCTGAGCGGGTGGCGCACTGGATGGTAGCGATTTGTTTTCTGTACTCCGGACTCAGTGGACTGTCTTTGTGGTCCCACCGATTTTACTGGATGGCCGGCGTGTTTGGTGGAGGGGAGACCGTGCGCGCCTGGCACCCCATCGGCGGAACGATCTTTGGGCTGATGCTCGGCTTCCTCTTTGCCAAGTGGGTCCGGCAAATGACGCTGGATGCCGATGACCGCGTGTGGCTGGCCGCCGGCCATCGGTACGCGATGCACGATGAGGAAGGTGTTCCGGAGTCGGGCCGGTTCAACGCGGGCCAAAAGATGTTGTTTTGGGTGCAGACGATGAGCGCGCTGGTGCTTTTTGCGAGTGGCGTGGTGCTTTGGTTTCCGGACGTGATGCCGAGACCGCTGCGTCTGGCTGCTGTACTCATCCATCCCTTGGGCGCGGTGGCATCACTGGGGGCGATTATCGTGCATATTTACATGAGCACTCTGGTGGTGCCGGGCGCACTGCGCGCGATGACCAAAGGTTGGGTGCGTCCCGGATGGGCGAAGTCACATCACGGCAAGTGGTACCGCGAAGTCACCGGGAAGTAAGATTGGACAAACAGCGTTTCGAGTTACGCGCCGCACGGGCCCGGAAGTTGGCTGCAAAATACCCAGCCTCCGCGGAGCCGCTCGAGTTTCTCGCCGCCATCTCGGAAGCTCAGAGCAAAGGACTGGATCTGCCGGAAATCCACGGGTTACTCCGGCGAGTTGCTCCGGAACCGCTGGCGAGCGCGGTTGCGACTGACGCTGACGTGGAGAGCTATTTGCGGCTCCCCGATCCATTCAGGCTCAGCAGCATCCACGCCCGAATCCTGCTGGAACAGCATCCGCCAGATGCGCCCGTGGTGACCAGTTCGGTGAAGCCGGCGTGTCCACGCTGCGGGCATCCCGCGCAGTTGGGTGTCCTGCGGCCGGTGGGCGAAGGGGCGGCGCTTACGCTCGCCTGCAGTCTGTGCCGGTCCGAGTGGTCTGCCAGCCGGAGAACCTGCCCGGTCTGCGAGAGCGAGGCGATCGAATTCTATTCCGCACCCGAGTATCCGGCGATCACGACGCAAACATGCGGTGAATGTTTCACTTACTTTCACATTGTGGATGCAGGGAAGGATCCGGACCTTGTTCCGGAGGCGGACGAACTGGCGGCGCAACCACTGGACATCTGGGCTCTGGATCACGGGTACACGAAGATCTTTCCCAACTGGGCGGGCTTGTAAGCCGTCTGCCTGCGAAGCATCGCGCAGGTGCTGTCAGTCGACGGAGAAAATGGACCACGCGTAGCGGGTCGCGATCTCGCGATACTCGTCGCCTTCGAACTTGCGCCGGGGCATCGGGTGTGGAGGAATGCCGAGTGAGGCGCCCCATCGCTTGAGATACTCGTGTAGCGCGGTCAGATTCCGGGCGAGATTCCGCTCCAGCACCTCGTCGAACAGAAGCACTTTGCCAAGCAGGTGCAGCGACTCGCGCAGAGCCTGGCGGCGAGCCGGGGAGTCACCCTGGCAAGTTGCGGCAGTGTTTCGCGGAGGTCCGCCAGCCAGCCGTAGATCTCGTGATACCAGCCATGGCCCGTGTCCGGCAGCGAAAGTGTCTGCTCATGGTACTCATCAATCCATGGCTGAAGCACGGTGGGCGAAGCGCCGGAGACGTAAGTAGGCACCGATTTGCGAAGTGCCACGAACACCGGCACCGGCGCGACGAACTGCCGAAGGCACCGCGTGTCAAATTCACGCAGGACGTGAGCCTCGCCCGGGTCGATGTGATATTTGCCGGGATTCGCCTCGAATTCGCGGAACCTCGTGGCGAGGATCTCCTGTTCGGGATCGGAATGGAGGCTCTCGTACTTCAGGTGCAGATCGCGGAGGTCGGCGGCGGCATCGAGAAGAGTCAGCGCGGCGGCGATGGAGCGGTTGGAAGCGATTTGGCCTCGCTGCCCGGAGAGTTCCTCGAATCCGCCTGGGAGACGGTAGTCTTTGTGGCGGTCTTTCACGATCTCGTACAACGCGAAGCTGACTTGATGCGTGAACCGGAAGAACTTATCGAGGTCGCAGTAACTATCAGGAACTTCGTGGATTGCTGGGAACATGGCTGACTCCGTCCAGTTTGCTTTGCTACTTCAGCGTGGCGACATAGGCGGCCAGGGTTTCCAGGTTCGCGGCGAACGCCGCAGATCGTAGAACTCGGGTTCGAGGCGGCTGTGGCCCCTGGAATAACTCAATCGTATCGTTTTCGGAAATCTGCACCGGCTTTTTGTTGATCATCAGGACCATGGGCTTGGCGGCGAAGACATTGACGATGCGGTCGGCTTTTCCGATGACGCCGTCCTCCACCCATGCGCCTCGGGGGTCCATGGAATCTATCAGAGCCTGTACTTTTGCCGGAGTTGCGCGGGAAGGGCGCTGCCGTTCGCTCCAGGGAGAAAGACCGTGAAGGCGGACGGATCGCCGGAGTTTCGCCGGGTCGCCGGCGGTGGAAACCCGCTGGTGTTCGGCTTCGATCTCGTTCAGACCGTTGCCGCTCACGAGGACACCGTAGTGAGTAATTACGGACTCATCAGAATAACTCAACTCATAGCCATCGGGCCGGGACGAGGGGAATCCTTTGACATTGATCATCGTACCTTTTGTGATGTATAGTGGCCTATTTGTCTGCAATTCGTAAAATCGCGCGAGCGTGGGGCCCGGTCCTACGCGGCGGCGGATTTCCGAGGGAGAAGCGGCGGGTTGCAGGGTTGACCGTTTGAGATACTCAAGCGCACGGGGGATAGGTTCGAGATACTTCCGGTTGCCCGTCTCGCGGTAGAGGACCATTAACATTCGCAGAATGCCTTGGGATTCCCCGCCCGTGACCGACGGCGGCTCGAAGACGCGGGCCCAGGTGGGGTGCATATCGAGGTCGTACTGCTGGGCCCATGCGGGCTGAGGGTCAGGCATCTGGGCCAGCAGGATGAACTGTCCTCCTTTTTCGGCGGAGGCAAGATACTTCGGTTCGTTGTAAATCCGGGCCGCTTCCAGCATCGTGTCAATGCAGTCAGCAATGGAATTGTCGTTGAACGTGTAGTGATGGCGGTAATTCTCGCCGGGCCACTTACGAGGCCACGCGGCTGGGTAACTTGCTTTCTTCACCGGGAACTTCGCGGGGTCCGGAAACTCGGAGTATCTTTGCGGCCATGCCCCGACGGGGTACTGGGCCTGGATGAGGCCGTCGAGAGCGAAGAGCGCGGCTTCGTGGATTGCCGGGTCCTGAAAGTTCAGGGCACGGTCGGTTCTCATGAGAAAGCGGAGATTTGCCTGCGATACGTTGTCATCGAATGTAGTGGTGGCTGCGGCGCGGATCTTCGGAGAGCCGCAGTTGCCGTCCGCGCGGTAGGGGAACCGCCTGCGCTGTTCGGGATCGAACTCGATCCAGTAGTCCCAACCACCGGAACAGAGCTGTCCTTTCACAAGGGTCAGCGCGACGGAGCGGGCGGCGTCGAGATAGAAACGGTCGGCGGTGGCGTCGTAAGCTTCGAGATACGCCATGCCGACGCGAGGAGTGCCTTCGCGCTGGAGTTCGACGCGATTGGGCGTTTCACTCGACTCCGAGCGTCCGTAACTCAGATCGTCGGTATAAGTGAAGTGATATCCGCCATGGGTGGACACCTTTTCCTTGTAAAAGGTTGCGGCTTTCTTCATCGCGGCGAGCGCGTCAGCCTTCGAAGGGTTCTGGGCGAAGGCAGGAGCGAGCAGCATTGCAAGCAGAAGCATGCCGACTAATCTATCACCACCCTGCTACGATCAAGAAGCATGCTAATCACAACGACAAGCACAGTGGAAGGCCGGAAGGTGGCACGTTACCTCGGTCTGGTGACGGGCGAGGCGATTCTGGGCGCAAATCTCTTCAAGGATCTGTTTGCGGGGATCCGTGACCTGGTGGGCGGCCGGTCGGGCGCCTATGAAGGCGAGTTGCGGAAGGCCCGCGAGATCGCGGTGGCGGAGATGGCGCAGCAAGCGCAGTCGCTTGGGGCCAACGCAGTGATCGGCGTGGACTTGGATTTCGAGGAGATCTCGCCGGGTCAGGGCACGATGTTAATGGTGAGCGCGTCAGGGACCGCGGTATTCCTGGAATAGCGCCCGCGCGCGAATAGGCACCCGCCGGCGCGGGCATTCTTCGCGGAGCACGCTCTAACGTCTGTTCGGTTTTCCGCCGATAGACGGGGTGTGCGGGCATAACATGCGGTCCGCCCGCGCGAAGGGCCTTCATGTCTGCGAAGAAAAAGAGCTTAGTTCCTCTATTCGGTGTGGCGTTCATCGTGGCAATCCTGTCCACGGGGATTTTCTACGGACTGTTCGTCGGCCAGCTTGACTCGGCGACATCGGTCAAAGCGACTGGGACCGTAGTCGTGGCGGCAAGGGCGATTCCTTCCGGCACCATCCTAAATGCAGGAGACGTCAAGACAGTGCCGTGGGCTTCCGAGGTACGTCCAGCCGGAGCGATCCCGAGTCCGGAGGAAGCCGCGGGCAAGGTTGTCGCAATTGCTTTGGCCGAGAACGAACTGATCACGCAGGGGCACCTCGGTCAGCGCGACGGCGGATCGAAGGAGAGCGGTGGTCTCGGGATTCCGGAAGGCATGCGAGCAGTGTCCATCCAGGTGCAGGATTCCAGTGGCGTAGTCTCGATGCTGAAGCCGGGATTGAAGGTGGACGTGCAGGTGGTCGCGTCCGTCAACACTGGGCAATATCACGAGCCGCATATCCGGACGGTGTTGGAGAATATGCAAGTGCTGACCGTTCCACCTGAAGGTCAGTCCGGCCGTGCGCAGGTGCTAACGCTGCTCGCGAATCCTCGCGAGGCGGCGGTGCTTGGCCTGGCCGATTCCACGGCCAAAGTGCGCGTGGTGCTGCGCAACCCCATAGATCAGAAAAGAGACAACTTGGGCGCCGTTGGCCTGACTTCGGTGTTCAGTCCCGGAATGGTGGCCCCGCCCGGCGTTGCTCCGGTGACCGTGCCTCCTTCGGCGGTCGCGCCCGCTTCGGCGCTGGCGCCTACGTCTGGGGATCCCGCGAAACCGGCTCCTGCAAATGCCCCGGCAGCCTTTGGACCGGGGGCCAAGCGTGGACAGAGCGAAGTTCAGCTCCTGGTCCGGCTGGCTGGGATCGGCGGTCAGGCCGAAAAGGAACTGTCGTCGAAATTGGACGGATCGGCGACCCAGCCCGATGAGAGCCTGCAAGTTGCCGCCGTGCGACCCGATGCTGGCCTTGAAGCAGTCTGGCAGAAGTGGGAAAGCGAGAAGGCTGTGGAAACGCTCGCCTCCTCACGGCTTCTGGTGAGTTACAAGATGCTCGCAGGGGCGCAGTGGAGTTTCAATGAGAACCGCTACGGGTTGCGTGTGCAATTTGCGCCGATCGCTCAGGCCGGGCCGAAAGTGCGGTTGCGAGTGAATCCCGAAGTCACGTATCCGAACCAGAGTGGTATGGCCACACGGCGGGTCGAAACGGAGATTGAAGTCGGAAGTGGACAGAGCTTCCTTGTGAAGGGTCTGGTGTCGCAGCCAGACACGCCAGCGTTATGGGAGAAGTTATTCCCCGGGCGCGCGCCCGTCCAGGAGGGACACGGCCTGATTCTGTTGGTGACGCCGAAGCTTGCTCCGAGGGTCTGACAGCATGACGTTCACGGTGATCACGGTGTTCCTGGGCACCTTCCTCCTGGCTGCGATTGCGGTGGTGGCGGCACGGACTCTGCAAGATCGATTCGGAGCGGCGGAGGAGGTACAGGAACCGCCAGTCTATGTCCGGCTTATCTCAGATGACGAAGAGACCCTTGTCGTCGAGGAGACGGAACTGAGCACGATTTCGGCGGTCAACTGGCTTCTCGGGAAACTCGATTTCGTGGAGGCGATCCAGAACACGCTGGAGCAGGCCGATCTGAACTGGTCGGTGGGCCGGGTGTTTGCGGCGATGTTGTTGAGCGGTGCGATTGGGATGTCGCTGTTCAGTATCATCGCCTGGATTCCGATGTGGGCGCTAATCGCAATTACGGCGCTCGTGGCATTGCTCCCCTACCTCTACATTCGGGGATTGCGGAACAAGCGGCTCCGTAAGATCGAGGAACAGTTCCCGGAGGCGATGGAATCGGTGGCACGAGCGATGCGCGCGGGTTACGCGTTCGCAGGCGCGATTGAGAACGTGGCGCGTCAGGCCAAGAACCCCTTACGGAAAGAGCTGGCGCGGGCCGTCAATGAAAGCGCGCTTGGGTTGCCATGGGAACAGGCGCTGGTCGGCCTGGCGGAGCGTCTGCCGATTCAGGAGGTACATCTCTTCGTCGCCGCCGTGCAGGTTCAGAGCCGGGCGGGCGGTGATCTCAGCGAGGTATTGGAGAAGTTCGCCGAAAACATGCGGGAGGCGTGGGCGCTGCGCGGAGAGGTTCGATCGGTTTCTTCGCAGGGAAGATTTGCGGGCTACATCCTGACCGCGCTGCCGATTGTGGTTGGTCTTGCCATGTTCGCCGTGGCTCCCGACTTCATGCGGCCGTTGTATGAAGAAGAACTCGGACGGATTCTGCTGATGTGTGCGGCGGGCGGGCTCATCGCTGCTCATTTCATTATTCGCAAGCTCGTGGACATCCGCCTATGACACAGCCAGCGATGCTCCTGGTAGGGTTCTTCGTGTTCGTGCTTGGTACTGTGTGCGCAGTTGGCTACGCGTGGGTGCGGCGCCAGGCATCGGCGGAAGAACCTCGTAATCTGGGGCCGTTGGTGGATGAGCCGGCGAGCGGCTTCTCAACCCGCGGTGCCTTGCTTGACTTGTTTTCGTGGCTTGGCGAAGCGATGCCGTCGAGCGAAGCAAGCCGGGCGACTCTTCAGAGGCGGCTGCGCTATGCGGGCTACCGGGGACCATCGGCCCACAAACTGTACTTCGGACTGAAGTGCGCATCGGCGATCACGCTTGGGCTGATCCTGTGCATCCTGGTGATCATCTTCAATTCCGGCGCATGGCTCTCGGGGCTGATGTGCGGCATGGGCCTCGGCTTCCTGATTCCGGAACGCGTGCTGGATGCCTACATCAAGGCTCGGAATGAACGGCTGCGGCGGGCGCTGCCCCCCGCCCTCGACCTGATTGTGATGAGTCTGGAGGCAGGCCAATCGCTCGATCAGGCTCTGCTGGCGGCCAGCCGCGGATTGCGCACTCTGTTGCCCGACCTGGCCGAGGAGTTCGCGCAGGCGCATGTCGAAGCGCGCCTGGCCAGCGGTCGTGCCGAGGCTCTGCAGAACATGGCCGAAAGGAATAGTGAACCCGAGTTGCTGAAGCTCTGCCAGTTGATGACGGACGCGGACCGCTTCGGATCGAGCCTTGCACCGACTTTGCGCCAGCACTCAAAGTTTCTCCGCATCCGATTCCGGCAGAAGGCTCAGGAGTCGGCACGCAAGCTGACGGTAAAGCTCGTGTTCCCCCTGTTCTTTCTGGTCTTCCCGGCCATTCTGGTGGTGACGCTCGGCCCCGCCGTGTTGGCGGTAAAGAAGTTCTTCAGCACGGGCGGGTTCTGATTCCCATCCGCCCTGCCCTAGGCGCACCGTCTACGCGGCGATCCCGCTGGACAGATCCGATGCCTCCGGAGGGATTAACTCAAATCTTGGGACGTAGGTTCCGCACGGAATGTGAATACGGATTGCATCGCCCTGGCCTTCGCTCTGGTAGTAACTATGGAGTTTCTGGCGGAGCCGGGTGGCTTCCACTCGGACAATCGAGTCGGCCTTCGGATCGTAGTCGGCACGCCGTCCGTAGACTTCGGTGGCGATGACGGTTTCCTTGATCTCTCCGGACTTGCCATCGAGAGTGGCTTCCACCACATAACGGAGAAACCGCCCGTTGCGCTCCGCCAAGGCGAAGCGACGGCCGGCGAGGATCCGTTCGAGGTGCGCCGTCACTTCTTCCCTTTTGATGTTGAGTTCGCAGGTAGCATTCCTCATGTTGCGACTTCAATTATGCGGTATCCGCCCCGGGAGACTCGCAAGGAAGACGTAAGAATCGGGTAAGGATTTGGTAGGGACGCTCGTTCCGGTGCACCGGGAGCGCGCTTGCAGGGTGTTCACCGGGTGTTCACCCGCGATCGAATGACAGGGGAGGTCAGCGGCAGGTGAACACCGAACATGCTACTTGTGGCTCCACGCCCCAATAGATCAACGCCAGGGCAGTGACGTCGAACGCGGCGTGCGCGAAGATCAATGGCCATAGGCAGCGGATGCGCGTATAGACAACGCCAAACGCGAGTCCCACGATGGCCGCCTGCTGCACTCCGTGAATCCCCTGCCCCGAATAGTGCATGGCGCCGAACCACGCGGACGTGAGAATTACGATGGCGCAAGCCGCCCACTTACTTTCTCCGAATAACTTCCCGAGGCGTTCGAACAGATAACCTCGAAATACGGTTTCCTCTCCGAAACCGGCGCCGATGGTCACTGCGTACAACATGCCGGGGAGCGCGGCGGTGTTTCCAGTCAGGTGGCGGAACGCCGGATTGACGGGCGGCGCACCCAGCAAGGGCATCACGAGCGCCTTCATCAATAACTTCAGAAACACGCCCGCCACGACGCCCGCGCCGATGGCCATGATCCAGTTACGTGGCCTCACAAAACCCAGTTCGCCCCAAGGTGTATGCGACCGTAAGGCCCACAGCAGAACGAGCAACGCGCTCAGAGGCGCGAACAGCCCGTTCCCGAGCAGGATTACCAGGGCCGCGAGCAGGCCCGCCGGGCCAAAGCCACTTAGATCGGAGGGCAGGTCCGGCGCGTTGCTGTGACGCTTCATCCGACCCAGTATGACCGAATCCGCGGCTATGCCCTCGTGCCGGCTGTGCCCGCACGCGAGAGGTGATCCATGACTGTCCCACTGTGTGCCTGGCGTTTGTAAGCAATTAACTTGGCTGCAGATGCACATTTCTGGAATTCCACAGAATTCACAGCGGATTGTTACACCGTTAACGTGTAACGCCCTCGCAAGTAAACCAAGGGAACCCCGCCTGTAACTTCCGCGGCAACGGCTTCCGCGATCAGGATCGAGTGGTCGCCTGCATCGATCACCTGCGCCGTCTCACATTCCAGGGCGGCGATCGAGCCGTCGATCAGCGGCGCCCCTGTCACTCCGGACCGCCAACTCACACCATTGAACCGATCCTCGCGAGATGTGGCGAAGCGGTTCGACAGTTCCTCATGTTCCACAGGCAGTATGTTCACTGAATAATGGGACGCTTCCAGAAAACGATCGAGAATCGCCGCACGTTTGTCAATGCAGATCAACACGAGTGGCGGCTTCATGGAGACCGAAGTGAAGGAGTTGATCGTGAGGCCATGGGGAGTGCCCGAGGAGTCGGTCACCGCCGCAATCGCGACTCCGGTGGCGAACTGGCCGCAGGCTTGACGGAAGAGGGTTTCAGAAAGGGCTGATGCGGGCATGCTTGACAACGATGTAACCTCAATCCTATCATGAGGTTTGCTGCCGAAGCGGAGGAGCTGCCTTCCTCACGCCTTCTCTTTTTGGCGCGCAGCGGGAGGTCTGGAGTGATCAAACTCGACATCATTAACGAAGTCGTCAACCGGACGGGCATCACGAAAACCAAGGCTGAGATGGCCGTGGAAACCGTTTTCGAGAGCATGAAACGGGCACTTGGCCAGGGCCAACGGATTGAGCTTCGCGGGTTCGGGATCTTCAATGTCCGCCCGCGCAAAACGGGGATTGGCCGCAATCCTCGCACCGGCGCCGAGGTCGCGATCCCACCGGGCAAAGCCGTTCGCTTCAAGCCCGGCAAAGAGTTGCAGACTCTGCAATAGCGCCACTTTTCTGAGCATACGTGGCATCTCAGGACTACCCACCGGTTTATCCGCCCATGTGGCCGGGAGAGGGAGGTAGTTCGTCAGGGATTGCGGACGCCATCAGCCGCGAGCGCTTGTGGCTCTATCTGCTGCTGTTCGTCCTGACGCTTTTCACCACCACGTTCGTCGGCGCACGCATCGTCGAGAACTTCGATCAGAACCGCCCTGCCTTCGTGCTGGAGGAAGATATTGTCGGCTACATCGACATCCTCCAATACCCGTCGCGTATTCTCCCAGGGCTTCTGTTCTCGATCCCGCTGTTGGTGATCCTGCTCGCGCACGAATTCGGCCACTACCTTGCCTGCATCCACTACCGGCTGGATGCGAGCCTGCCGTATTTCCTTCCGGCCCCCACGTTCATCGGCACCCTCGGCGCGTTTATTCGTATCCGCTCTCCGATCTACAGCCGCCAGGAGTTGTTCGACGTTGGGGTGGCCGGGCCGCTGGCGGGCTTCGTGTTTCTGCTTCCGGCGCTAGGCATTGGACTCGCGTACTCCAAAGTTCTTCCGGGGATCGCGCAGCAGGGCGATCTCGTGTTCGGCGTGCCGCTCCTGCTCCGGGGTCTGGAGATGCTAGTATTCCCCGGAGTGGCATCCGCCGATATCTACCTGCATCCGATCGCGCGCGCCGCTTGGGTCGGCATCTTCGCAACGGCTTTGAACCTGCTTCCTTTCGGACAGCTCGATGGCGGCCACATTCTGTACGCGGTTTTCAGCAACCGCTTCCGCATGCTGACACGAGTTTTCTGGTTTCTGTTGATTCCATTGGGCCTGCTGTACTGGCCATGGTGGGTGTGGGCCGCGGTGCTCTTCTTCATTGGGCTGAAGCATCCCGTGATCTACGATCCCAATCCGCTGAGCAGCGGACGCCGGATGGTGGCGTTGCTCGCGGTGTTGGTCTTCGCTGTGTGCTTCATGCCCGCGCCGATCGCCACCGCGCCCTTCTGACCCGCATGAAGATCTCCGCCACCATCATCGCCAGGGACGAAGAGCGCAACATCGCTCGCGCGATCGAGAGCCTCCGTTGCTGCGACGAGATCATTGTGGTCGACTCAGGCTCGTGTGACCGCACCGTCGAGATCGCCAACAAACTCGGGGCGCGCGTCATCGAGACCGGTTGGCGCGGCTATGCCTCGCAAAAGAACTACGCGACCGAGCAGGCCACGCATGATTGGGTCTTCTCCATCGACGCCGATGAGGCGCTGAGCGAAGCGCTGGAGGCCGACATTTGGGTCTTGAAAAAGACAGGCCCGCGCTACGATGCCTATACGATGCCGCGTCTGGCGCAGTATCTAGGCAAGTGGATTCTGCACTCAGGCTGGTATCCCGATCGCAAAGTACGGTTGTACCGGCGGGACAAGGCCCATTGGGTCGGCGAATACGTGCACGAGAGCGTGAAGGTGGATGGCGCGGTGGGCCATCTCGATTCCAATCTGCTCCACTACACCTGCCAGAGCTTCACGGAGCACTTGAAGACAATGGACCGCTACACGACGCTGGCCGCCGAGGAGATCGTAGCCAGGCGCAAACCGGTCAGCACGCGGAAGCTTCTGACGGACCCAGCGTGGACCTTCTTCAAGACGTACTTTCTGCAGCGAGGGTTCATGGATGGAGTGGAGGGAATGGCGATCGCCTACATGGCTGCCCTCTATACGTTCCTGAAGTATGCCAAAGCCCGCAACATGATGCCGGGGCGCGAATGAAGATCCTCCACGTGGATTCAGGCAAGGCGATGCGCGGCGGTCAATGGCAGACGTTCTACCTTTGCATGGGACAGAAGACGCTGGGGTTGTCGCCGCTACTGCTGGCGCCGGCTGCGTCGCCTCTCCTGGCCCTTGCCCGGGAACGCGGGCTCCCTTGCAAGCCTCTCTCGTGGCTGACGCTGTGGCGCGAATCCAAGCTCCACGCGCTCACGCATGCGCATGATGCACGGAGCCACACGATGGGCGCGATCGCCGCGCGGAGTCCGCTGGTGGTGACGCGCCGCGTGGCCTTTCCAGTAGGCACTTCCTGGCTGTCGAAGTGGAAGTACTCCCGGCCGGCACGCTACTTCGCGATCTCGCGATTCGTGGCCGGAACTCTGGAAGCGGCTGACGTTTCCGGCGCGCGAATTGCACTAGTATACGATGGGGTGCCTCTGGAGCAGCGTTCCGAGGGCGGTCAACGCTTCGTCACGCCATGGTGGAAGGACAGCCGCAAAGGCAGCGAACTGGCCCGTGAGGCCGCGAAAAAGGCGGGCGTCGAACTGGTGGAGTCGCAGGATCTGCGAGAAGATCTGAAGAACGCGCGCGCGCTCGTGTATTTGTCCGAGGTGGAAGGCTTGGGATCGGCCGCGCTGCTCGCTCTGGGCGCGGGCGTGCCTGTGATTGCGAGCCGCACCGGCGGTCTGCCCGAGATCGTGCGTCACGAAGAGACCGGTCTGCTGGTATCGAACGACGTGGAGAGCGTAGCGAGTGCCATCCGCAGGCTGAGCGGCGATGAGCGGCTCGCGCGGCAACTGGGTCTGCAAGGCCGCGAGATGGTGAAGGACGGTTTTACGCTGGCGCATATGGCGCTGCGTTCGCTGCATGAGTATAAGAAGTTGATTGGAGCGGAGGGAAGCGCGGTGAGGGGAGCGAGGCAATGATTGAGGCGGTGCTGGCAGGCCTGTTCGGCATGCTGATCGGAAGTTTTCTCAACGTGTGCATTTACCGCCTGCCCCGCGACCTCTCCGTAGTCCACCCGCGATCACACTGCGTCGCCTGCGAGCGCACGGTTGCCTGGCATGACAACATACCGGTCATCAGTTACTTAATGCTTGGCGGGAAATGCCGCTGGTGTCAGTCACCCTACTCGATCGCTTATCCCATTGTGGAGTTCGTCACGGGGCTCCTGTTCTTCGTCAGCGTGCTGAGCAGCGGGCCGAATGCGCTCGGCTGGAAGTTGTGCGTCTTCAGCGCGATCATGGTGGACCTCACGGTGACCGATTTGTTCGACCGGATCCTACCCGACGAATTCACCATCGGCGGGTTTCTCGCAGCATTGCTTTTTGCTCCTTTTACGCCGCCTCCGTCCAATTTTTCCACGCTTTTACTGCCCGCGACCGTCGCGCCATGGATCCACTCCGTTACGGAGACGTTGATTGGAGGATTGACGTCGGCTGGCGTGCTTTGGCTTACCGGCGAGATCTACCTGCGTCTGCGGAAGCGCGAGGGGTTGGGACTTGGCGATGTGAAGATGATGCTCGTGGTTGGTGGCTTTCTCGGCCTGCCGGGCGCGCTCATGACCGTATTCGCGGGCTCCGTGCTTGGTGCGGTGATCGGCGGCTTGTACATGATGCTCTCCAAGAAAGATGAACTCTATGAGTTGCCCTTTGGCTCCTTCCTTGGACTGGCAGCGGTGATCATTGCTCTGTTTGGTGACCGCATCGGCGCCTGGTATCTCGGCCTGCTCACGGCTTAGCTTGGCTTGCGGTCGCCCGATGGAACCGGCTGGCCGCGCCGGGCGTTTCTGTTGCCTGAAACAAAAGGGCGCCCTCCTCGGTTTGAGGAAGACGCCCGGAGTTGGGTGGATGGAAACTACAATTGGCGGACGCCCCCCAGAGGTGAACGCTACCTGGAACCAGCGGCGTGGGGCTCCTTCGCCGGAGGCGATAGCCGCGCGGTTAGCGCCGTCAGAACTGGAACCGTGCCACGATCTGCATCGTCCTCGAGTTGTTCGAGAACGCCAGGTCGGGACGGTTGAAGTTCGGATGCTGCGGCAGCAGGATGTTGCCTACGGCGTTCCCCGAAAGTCCCACCCGCGGAGCTACTGAACTCACAAAACCTGGAACAAACTGCGAGTTATTCAGAGCGTTGTAGGCTTCGCCACGGATCTCGAAGAACTTACTTTCCGAAATGTTAATCTTCTTTGCCACCGTGATATCGAAGTTGTTGATGCCGGGCAGGCGTAGCGTATTGCGTCCGCCGGTCGGGAAGGCGCCAACACCGGCCTGGATGTAGCGAGCCGACGGATCGTTAGCCAGATAGCCGACCACGCGGCCGGCCGAGTTGCGAAGCTGCGTCACTCCGCTTCCCCGGTTGGCCTGTCCCGACGGATTGATGATGGTGCGGTCCGCCACGGGATCGCCATTCTGATTCGAATCGACGCCGCTGCGCACCGTGCCCCACGGCCCGGTCTCGGCCTGATAGAAGCCCGAGAACGTCCAATTCCCAAGTAGATTGCGCGCTGCCCAGTTTGCGTCCTTCGTGAACCATGGCGTGTCGTAGACCCACGACATGGTGAAGCGATGACGCCGGTCGAGAGCCGAACTTGCCCGCTCCGGCCGCAGGTTGAAGAAGTCCTGCGGACGGCGTGGCGTAATCGCGGTGCTGTTCAACGACGCGGTGCTGTCGTCGATGGTGTGGCTCCAGGTGTAAGCGCCAGTGAACAACAGGTTCTTCGAGAACCGCTTGTTGAGCTGGGTCGCAAGACCATGGTAAGTGGAGTTGCCTTGCGGCATGAACGCGGTGATCGAAGTGCCGAAGCCGGACGAAGCGAAGAAGTTGCTCGCCGCGCCCGCCGTTGGAATCTGATCGAGCGTACGCGTCAACGCATCCAACTCGGTTTGCGACGGACGTTGCAGGAAGGTCGGCAGACCCTGCTCCGGGCTCGTCACCGTCGGGATGCGGTTGATCTGCTGTTGCAGCGGGAGGTGCACGCCACGCGTTCCCAGATAGCGCACTTCCAGCGTGTAGTCATTCCAGAATACGCGTTGCACACCGAGGTTCCATTGAATCGAATACGGGCGAAGCTGGTCAGGGATGAACGACGAGGTCAAGCGCCGCGCAGTCGCCGCGTTGCTGATGGGAATTGCCGCGCCAGGAATGCCGCCGGTAGCGAGAAAGTTCGGCTGCCCCGGACGGTCAATGTGCGCGTCAATTGTGGTGAAGAACTGCGGAGGAAGGGAATTGGTGCCGAGGTTCTGATACACCTGGTCATACGCCATGCCGAAGCCGGCGCGGATGGAGGTGAGGCCGCTCTTGCCCGGCGACCAAGCCAATCCGATCCGAGGCGTGAAGTCGCGCTTGGTGGCCTTCGGTTCACCGAACACGACCAGCCCCGGCACCGACGCCAGTGAGTTCAACGCCTGTTGTTTGGCTCCCGTCGGCACACCAACGAACTCGTACCGAAGCCCGATGTTCAACGTCAGGTTTTGGCGAAGACGCCACTCGTCATGCGCAAAGCCGAAGTGCGAGAGCATGTTCCCGATGAAGGGGAATCCGCCCACGCTGCGCTGCGCGAAGTTCGGCGTCACGTCGGTGAGATAGGCATCGAGGGTGCTGTACTGATAGTCGCCACGATTGCGCTGCACAAAGAAATTGCTGATGTTCAGCTTGCGGCCGTCGTAGCCGAACTTGAAGCTGTGCCGGCCTTTCACCCAGTTCATGTTGTTCACCAACTGGAAGCTGTTTGACCGGTTGCCCTGCGGCGCATTCGGATTCGGTCCAATGATGAGGCCGAGATCGTCGAACGTAAGGTTCGGGAATGCGTCGACCCCTGGGAAGGCGAAATCGCCCGCAGGGATTTCGTCCGTGCGGCGGTTATAGGCAAGACGCAGTTCGTTCGTCACGGACGGAGTGAACGTGTGGAAGTGTGTCAGCGACGCCACGTGGTTGCGGATCGGACGAGGTTGGAAAAACTGTGGCAGGTTGGCGGTGGTGTCGACGAGATCGATGCGCGTGCTCAGATATCGCATGCGAAGCTGGTCACGGTCACTGATGTTGTAGTCACCACTGGCCACCGCATTGTAATCGTTGCGGAACGATGGCGCGCTTACCGAGAGAATGCCGAGCGGAATCTGCGTCCCGCGCACCGTGGTGGTCTGCCCAGCCGAAGCGGAAGCAGCCACTGGCACTTCACGTTTGAAGATGTCCAGATTGGTCTTCCTGATACCGCTGAGATTGTCGAGCAGGCGAATCCCTTCCGCGGTCGGCACGAAGATCGCCGCGGTGTTCACGCTGGCCTGGCCGAGCGCGACGTACTCATAGCTGCCGAAGTAGAAGAGCTTGTTCTTCAGCACGGGGCCGCCGATCGTGCCGCCAAGGCGGTTGCGGTCGTTGCGAGGGTTGACGCGGGATCCCGGCCTGAGTTGAGTGCGGGCGATGGACTCGTCAATCGCATCCATTTTGCGGTTCTGCATGTAATGAAATACCGAACCGTGGATTTCGTTGGTGCCCGACTTCACGATGGTGTTGAACTGCCCGCCAGAGCTGTAGCCGAACTCGGGCGAGAACTGGTTCTGCATCAGCGAAAACTGCGCGACGGCTTCGTTGGAGACGTTCACAATCGGCCCTGTGACGGACTTGTTGTTGTTGTCCACACCTTCGATCATGAAGTTGTTATTGGTGGGACGCTGCCCGCCAACGGCCGGGCCAGTGCCATAACCAATGGACCCGCCGCCCGACGTTACGCCGGAACCTTGTAGCGAAAGGTTGATCACGCCAAGATTGCCGACGCCAGTCACGGGCAGAGCCAGGGCCTGTCTCGACTCAAAACTATTCGTTATTCGTGCGGTTGTGGTATCAATCAACGCGGGAGCTTCCACAACTTCTACAGTCGTGTTTACGTTCGCCACTTGCATGGACACGTTGACAGTGAGCTGAGCGTTTGCGGCGACCGTGATGTTCTGTACGGTTGAAGCGCCGAAGCCCGGCGCGGTCACCGTCACCTTGTACCGGCCCACCAATACGTTGCGGAAACGGTAGAACCCGGTCGAGTCCGCGGTGGATGTGGCGGTAACAGTGGTGTCGATATTGGTCAATTCTACTTTTGCGCTGGCGAGCGCTGCTCCGGAAGCGTCCGTGACGTTTCCCACGATGCTTCCATCCGTGGCCTGGCCGAACAGCCAGACCGGAATCAGCATCGCGCAGAGCAGCAAACACGCCGGGCGCAGGTGATGCGGTTTGAGCGGTTGCATTTTGATTTTTCCCCTGAATGGTAGGTTTACAGGGATGTGGCTGCACCTCTCCTGGTTTGGAGACAACCCTTTTCCCATGCGTCATTATGAGTGCGGGAATGCGGAAATCTGACTACTTCGTTTGCTTGAATTAACAATCGCACTGAGATATTACGATTGTGAAGCGGATGACGTAACATCTCGGTAATAGTTGTTACCGGATCGGCTGCCTCTACGATCGAGCGGCGGCCGGCACGATCGGCCATGGCAAGCATCTGCCACCCCCGGATCGAGGTGGTGTCGAGAAGTGCAAACTTGCTGTCAGTGCCGAGAATCGAGAGGAGCGGTTGGCCAGGGGCGCTGAAACCTGCCCGTGGCGATTTCTATGTAATCAGGTCCCGCACCAGCCGGCCATGGATGTCCGTCAGCCGGTAGTGCCGCCCCTGGAACTTGAACGTCAGCCGCAGGTGATCCACACCCAGGTTGTGCAGCACGGTCGCGTGCAGATCATGGACATCCATCGGATCCTGGGTGATGTTATACGAGAAATCGTCGGTCTCCCCATAGGTCAGGCCGCCCTTAAACCCTCCGCCCGCGGCCCACATGGCGAAACAGCGTGGATGGTGATCCCGTCCATAGTTATCCTCAGTCAGCACGCCTTGCGAATACACCGTTCGTCCGAACTCGCCGCCCCACACCACCACGGTATCTTCCAGTAACCCACGCTCCTTCAGATCGCGCACCAGGGCCGCCGACGGCTGATCCGTCTGCTCGCACTGAAGGCGGATATCGCGCGGCAGGTTATTGTGCTGATCCCACCCACGGTGAAAAAGCTGAATAAATCGCACTCCACGCTCTGCCAGCCGCCGCGCAAGGATACAATTGGCGGCGTAAGTGCCCGGCTTGCGCGAGTCCGGCCCGTACATCTCGAACGTCCTCTCGGGCTCCTTTGAGAGATCTGTCAACTCCGGCACTGACGCTTGCATCCGGTAGGCCATCTCGTACTGGGCAATCCGTGTAGCAATTTCCGGATCCTGCATTTCGGACTGCTTCAACTCGTTCAACTTCGCCAGATCATCCAGGAATCGCCGCCGCGCCGGACGCTCGTATCCATCGGGGTTCGACAGATACAGCACAGGGTCGGCGCCCGCCCGGAACTTCACGCCCGCATACTTTGACGGAAGGAATCCCGCGGACCACTGCCGGTCGGCCAGCGCCTGCGAGCCCCCCTTTCCCTGCGACACCATCACGACAAACGCCGGAAGGTCTTCACTCAGTGAGCCCAAGCCGTAACTGATCCACGACCCAATGCTCGGCCGTCCCGCAAGCTGAAAGCCCGTCTGGAAGAACGTAACCGCCGGATCATGATTAATCGCTTCCGTATGGAGCGACTTCATCAGACACAACTCATCGGCCACCTTCGCTATATGTGGGAGTAACTCGCTTAACCACATTCCGCCCTTGCCATGCTGCGCGAAACGGAAGAGCGACGGAGCTGTGGGAAACGCCGCCTGATAGGCCGTCATGCCAGTCAGCCGTTGCCCCATCCGCACGCTTGCCGGTAGATCCTGACCGCGTATCTTCGCAAGGCCCGGCTTGTAGTCGAATAAGTCGAGCTGCGACGGCGCGCCGTGCTGGAAGAGATAGATCACGCGCTTCGCCTTGGGCGTGTGGTGAGGCAACCCCGCCATTCCACCAGTCGCGGCCATGCCATCCTTCGCCAGCAGCGAACCTAAGGCCGCCGTGCCCACGCCCAATCCAGCCCGCGAAAAAAAGTGCCGCCGGGTAAGTTGCAGTTGTCGTTCCTGTAGCGGGTCCATTCGCTTACTCCTTGGTGATCGCCTCATCCAGGTTGAACATCAGGCTCGCCACCGACGCGTAAGCAGCAAGTTCTCTCGCGTCCAACTTCGGATCCGGCGGCGAATCGCCCTGGCTCAGATATGACTTCACCCGTTCGGGGTTTCCGGCGAAGTAGTCGAGATGATACTGCAGATTACTCCGCAGGACCGCTTTCTCGGCATCGCTCGGATTTCTGGATGTAATCAGCCGGAATCCGTATGCGAGCCGGGAATTCGCATCCCCGGGCGCTTCGCGCAACATGCGCTGCCCCACAAACCGTGCCGCTTCAATGAACGTCACATCATTCATCAGATTCAGCGCTTGCAGCGGTGTGTTCGTGCGGTTCTCCCGCACCGTGCAACTCTCGCGCAACGCCGAGTCGAAATTCGCCATCATTGGAGGCGCCACCGTGCGCTTCCAGAATGTATAAAGGCTGCGGCGGTACAGGTCATCACCCTTGCTCTGTACATAGTGCATGTCCTGCATGATGAGTTCCTGCCACAGTCCATCCGGCTGATACGGTTTCACCGAGGGTCCACCCAACTTCTCCTTCAACAGACCAGCCGCTAGTAAGGCACTGTCGCGCACCATCTCCGCGGGAATTCGCGCTCTCGGGCCACGAGCCAGCAGCCGGTTCTCCGGATCCCGTGCCGTCAACTCCTGGGACGACGCCGAACTCTGGCGATATGCCGCACTCATCACCATCAGCTTCATCATCGCCTTCACGTCCCAACCCGACGCGACAAACTCCGCGGCAAGCCAGTCGAGTAACTCGGGATGCGACGGCCACTCCCCTTGCACTCCGAAATCTTCCGTGGTTTTCACTAACCCGGTACCAAATATCGATTGCCAGAAGCGATTCACGGCCACGCGCGCCGTCAAAGGGTTCGACTTATCCACCATCCACTGCGCCAGTCCCAACCGGTTATTCGGCGCGCCTGCGGGCAGCGGTGGCAATACCGCCGGAACCCCCGGTTCCACCGACTCACCCGGCTTGTCGTATTGCCCGCGAATCAACAAGTGGGCCTGCTTGCGAGGCACACTCTCGGCCATGATCATCACCGACGGGAAGGTGCGCTCCAGGGCCTCTTTGTCCTGGCGGAGCGCCACCAACCTGCGCCAGTTCTCGCGAATCCCTGCCGGCGCCGCCTGATCCAGGAAATACCGGTCAATTTGCCTTTTCTCCGCGGCAGACCGCTGGGCAGCCGGTTTCGCGGCGATCTCGTTCAGGGTCGCGCCAACTGCCAGCGACTCCACCTCGTCGGGCTCCAAGACCCGCGAGTAAACATGTACGTCGTCAATCAGCCCCTGATAACGCTGCTCCCGGCCGTTGCCCGCACCCAACCGGAACGGGACACGGAACGTCGAGCCCGCGTTGCGAAACGGCCGGTAGAGCGTATCTTGCAGCACCTTCACTTCCACTGGCTTGCCGTCGACATACAACTTCCATCCCTCGGCCATCTTCGACCCCGTGTAAGTCATCGCCAGATGCACCCACCGGCCGCGCGGCAGCGGTTGCAGTGCGACAAAGCGTGTCGCATCATCGGCCCACACATTGGTCATCGTGAGAAACAGCTTGCCTTCTTCCAGGTGCAGGCCGATCCCTTTGCCTTTGGCGGAATCGTTCATGCGGCTCCAGATCGTGCAGTTGTCGCACTCCGGTTGAACCCAGCCCGCGATGGAAAACCGGTCGTCGATATCGAACTGAGCGACTGACGGCACCTCGAAGTAAGTGGAGCCGTCGAACCGCACCGCACTGCCCAGCTTACCCGCCGCGATCCGCGGCTTACCTACGTGGCCGGGAAGATTGTCGTTCAAATCGTAAGAGACCTCGCGCATCTCGCGCGGGGCCCACGTCAGGGGCGCGGACTTCGCCAAGTTCCTCTCCCATTGGGCCTGCGCGCGCTCAATCTCGGCGTTCTGCTTTGCCAGTGCCGACTCCACCGTCCGCATCCTCGCTTCCAACTGCCGCAATTCCTCCTGCTGCGCCACGGTCGGCGCGGGGATCAATGGTGGCGAGTTACCGTACTTGATGGCCCGTCCATACTCCGGCACATTTCCGAAGTAACCATAAAACTGGTAGAACTCCTTCTGGGTAATGGGGTCGTACTTATGGTTGTGGCACCGCGCGCACCCAGTAGTAAGTCCGAGAAACACGGTGGAAGCTGTTTCAATGCGGTCCACCACATACTCCACCGCGTATTCCTCGGGAATGATCCCGTCTTCCGTGTTGGCGCGGTGGTTGCGATTGAACCCTGTGGCGATCTTCTGCTCCAGCGTCGCACCCGGCAGCAGATCCCCGGCGATCTGTTCCACCAGAAATCGATCGTAGGGCTTGTTGCGATTGAAACTCTCGATCACGTAATCGCGCCAGCGCCACATCACCCGCTCGCCGTCGAATTGGTAGCCGTTGGTGTCGGCGTAGCGAGCCGCATCCAACCACCGGATCGCCATGCGCTCCCCGAAGCGCGGCGATGCCAGCAGACGGTCCACCATACGTTCATAGGCCTGGGGCGACGTGTCCTTCAGGAAGGCGTCCAGTTCTGCGACCGTCGGCGGCAGGCCCGTCAAGTCAAGCGATACCCGCCGAGCCAGTGTTTCCCTGGATGCCTCGCCCGACGGCTTCACACCCTCGCGTTCCAGCCGCGCAAGGATGAAGTGGTCAATTCCGTTGCGTGGCCACAGCCCATCACGCACCGCGGGCAACGGATGGCGGACCGGCGCCAGGAATGACCAGTGCTTCTGCCACTTCGCCCCCTCCGCGATCCACGTCCGCAGGGTGTCGATCTCCTTTTCTCCGAGCGTGTGTCCTGACGCCAGCGGCGGCATGCGCAACGCCTTCTTTTCCGTGGTTACGCGGCGGATCACTTCGCTTTTGGCGGGATCGCCTTCGACGATGCCGAAGCGTCCGCCGAGGTCGCTCTTCGCCATCGACTCGACATCGAGCCGCAGCGCAATATTCTTAGTCTTGGCATCCGGGCCATGGCACCCGAAACATTTATCGGAGAGGATCGGGCGCACATCGCGATTGAACTCGACGGTCTGTTCGGCGGCGGCCACCACCGTCATAGACAGTACTCCCAGAATGAAGCAGGCGAACAGGGGGCGCATAGGGACTGTTCAGATTATATGGCAGTTTCGGTGGTGAGACTACCATGCTCGCCAGACGGCCGCGAGATCTGAAGTTTCGAAGCGGCACCCGCGACATCGGCTCTTCTGACTGTGGCCTCTGAACTCCAACTAACCGCGTGCAGCAAAATCCAACATAGGTAACTTCCCTGAAGCCGACTCGGTAATTTTTACCTGTATTACCAGGAAAACATTACTCTTTGAGTTCTAGTACTTGCGCTTTACACTAGAACCAATTGGCTATGCCGAAGTCACAAACTGGGTTTATCCTCTGCTTCCTCGCGCTGGCTTCTCTCGAACTTCCGGCCGGCACTCCGGTCCCCGGTTTCACCGAAGTGGTTGTCGCCAGCGGACTCTCGTCGCCTACTGCCATGGCGTTCTCGCCGGATGGCCGGATCTTCGTTTGCGAGCAAGGCGGCGCACTGCGCGTGATCAAGAACAACGCGCTTCTTGCCACGCCCTTTGTCACGGTCTCCACCGATCCGAGCGGCGAACGGGGACTTCTCGGCGTCACGTTCGATCCCGATTTTGCGGTGAACAACTACGTGTACGTGTACTACACGGTGCCGTCGTCGCCCCGATTCAATCGAGTCAGCCGGTTCACGGCGAATGGTGACGTCGCAGTTTCGGGAAGTGAACTGATCCTGCTCAACCTGAATAACCTCACGACCGCGACCAACCACAACGGCGGCGCGCTACACTTCGGACCAGACGGCAAGCTGTATATCGCTGTCGGCGAGAACGCAACCACAGCCAACGCTCAGTCACTGAGCAACTTACTTGGAAAGATCTTGCGCATGAACGCCGATGGATCCATACCCGCGGACAATCCTACTTCCATCTCGGGCATTTCCGGATCGCCCACCGGGCAAAACCGCCTGATCTGGGCCGCCGGACTGCGCAATCCGTTCACCTTCGCGTTCGACCCGGTTACCGGACGGATGTTCATCAATGACGTTGGCCAGAACACTTGGGAAGAAGTTAACGTGGGACGGGCGGGTGCGAATTACGGGTGGCCCTCCACGGAGGGCGCAACGACGGATCTCAACTTCGGTACCCCCTACTTCGCTTACGCCCACGGCGGAGCCGCGCCCACAGGCTGTGCGATCAGCGGGGGAGTCTTCTACAATCCAACCAATCCCACTTACCCGCCCGCCATGGCCGGGCAGTATTTCTTCGCCGATTTCTGCTCCGGTTGGATCTACCGCATTGCCCCGACGGGCGCCCCATCGCCCACGCAGTTTCTCACGGGCGCAGTCAATCCAGTGGACGTTCGCGTCGGGCCCGATGCCCGGATCTACTATCTGGAGCGCGGCAATGGCGGGCGAGTTCTTCGCATCGACAATACGAATTCAAACGCTCCTTCCATCACCCAGCATCCGCAGAACACGCAGGTATCCGCCGGCCAGCCAGCGACCTTTTCGGTAACGGCCACGGGGCCCTCCCTCACCTATCAATGGCAGCGGAATTCGCAGAACATCAATGGCGCCACGAACTCCACCTATACGTTCACGCCCCAACTTGCTGACAATGGCGCCGTGTTTCGCGTGATCGTGCAGAACACCAACGGCACGGCAACCAGCAATCCAGCAGTGCTGACGGTAGTATCGAATCAACCTCCCACCGCCACGATCACCTCGCCCGTCCAAGGCACGTTGTTCAGCGGCGGCGACACGATCGTCTTCAATGGCGCCGGTACGGATCAGAACAGCAATCCGATCAATCCGGCGACCTTCGTATGGCGCGTCGACTACATTACAGGTGCGGCCGTTCGTCCCTTCGTGCTCCCCTTCACGGGTGCGAGCGGTTCGTTCACAGTACCGGCCATCACACCCTACTTACTGACAGACGTGCATTTCCTGATCTATCTCACAGTGCGTGACGGTGCAGGGCTGGAGACGACGGTCAGCCGCCGGGTGGACCCGCGCGTCTCTCAGATCACTGTGACTTCGATACCCGCAGGGCGCCAGTTGACACTGGACGGAGTTCCCTTCACGGCGCCACAGGTGGTGAATAGCGTGGTTGGGCTCTTGCGGCCGATCGGTGCGCCAAGCCCACAAACCAACGGCGGCACTCGCGACGTCTTCGCGTCCTGGTCGGATGGAGGCGCCGCCACCCACGACATCACCGTCCCCATCACAAACGCCACTTACACAGCCACATTCAATCGCGAGCATCTGCTTACCACGATCGCGAATCCATCGCAAGGCGGAACGGTAAGTTCAGGCGGCTGGTTCAGCGCGGGATCCACGCAGTCGGTCACTGCGACCCCATCTCCAGGATGGGTGTTCAGCGGCTTCACGGGCGCACTCAGCGGCACTACTTCGCCGCAGAATGTCCTCATGGACGGCCCGAAAACCGTTACCGCGAACTTCACTGCGCTCGCACCGTTCCTCGTCCTCCAGACCACCGCAAAGGCCGACGGACCGCAACCCGGCCAGCGGCTGTGGACGCTCCGTCTCAACAACACTGGGCAGGGGCCGGCGCTTAACGCCCGCATCACCTCGGTGGCAATCAGCCCGGTGGGCGGGCAGGGCAACGTGACCCTGCTGTCGCCGCTTCCCATCCTGTTCGGGGACATCGGTCCCGGCAGTTCCGCCACGGCAACCATGCTGCTCAATTTCCCGCTCACGCAACCGGTAACACGCGTCCGCATCACTTACACTGTGGTAGCCGACGGTGGTTACACGAATACCATCACATTCAACAATCAGTTCCGGTAACTTATCGAGGATTCCATACATGCGCTTCGTTCTCTCTGCCTTGGCTGTATCATTGATCACGGCGCCCGCATGGAGCGCGCCTGTGCTTACGCTGGACCCGGCGGATGGGGCGATCTCAGGAACACCCGGGTCCACCATCGGCTGGGGGTTCTCGCTCGCCTCCGACGCCACCAATTGGACGCTGATCACCGCTGTTCAGATGAACGTGGGCGCGGTCGGCGTCTTCGAGGACTATCTGTCCGCATGGGTGTCGAACAATTCCTTCGCACTCGCTCCCGGAGCACTCCCGCTGATCCAGGCTTTCTCCGCCGGAGTCCCCGGAGTGACGGCCACCGGACTCGCTTCGGTGATCCTGAATGCCAACGCTCCGCTCGGCCCCATCACGGGAGCGATGGATATCAGCTACGAACTCTACGATGCCGATCCCTTCCAGGGCGGCAACTTCGTGAGCGCCGGCAACTTCACGCCCGCATTCCAGATCACCGTGTCACCAGCGGCGGACATCCCGGAACCTGGAACAGCAGCGCTCGTGTGCGGCGGATTGGTCGCGGCGTGGATTCAGAGTAGACGTCATCGGGCGGACACATCCCGGTAGCGGACGCGTGTTCGCAGATCCTTCACAGGCTGTCCATTGCTCTCCGCGTAGGGATACACGAAGAAGTTCAACGGTTCGCCGGCTTGCCGGGGTTCGAGAATCAGATCGCGGCCCTTGGTGAACTCGATGCGATGCTCATCCAGCGCGCCAAAGAAGAACTTGCGTCGCGATGGGTCTTTCGCGGCTTCCGACGCATCGATCGGAATCCACCCCGGCCCGGACGCCCAGAATTCGGCCCAACAATGGTAGCCAGCGATCTCACCCGATCCCCGCTGTGGCGGCAAAGGAAAGCCGATTGTGAATTGTGCGGGAATGCCGGACGCCCGCGCATAGCCGATGAAAATCGCGTGGAAATCGGAGCAGTTGCCGCGCCGCTCATCACACGCATAGTAGATGTCGCCTCGGCCCCAGCCCTTCCCTGACTTGTCGTACTTCACGGTGTCGATGACATGCTCATAGATCGCACGCGCCTTCCCTATCGGAGTAGCCGCGTTGCCAACCACCTCCTGCGCCCACTTGCGAATCTGCCCGTCGATCGGAACCAGACGGTCGGGGCCAAGGCAGCAGTTCGGCGAACCGCCATCGGACTGCACGGCTTCCACCGGCGCGATCCGTTCACTGCGAGTCGCCCGGAAGTGCATCCCGATCTTCGCGCCCGCCGGCGCTTTCGCGAAATAGTAGCGGTTGCCGTCGCGCGAATGCAGCGTATGCTTCACTTCTCCGGAGAAACGCAGTTGCTCGATCCGCTGACTCGCATTGTTTTGCGGAACAGGCAGCCACAGATTCACCGGGCCAGCGCCGCTGTTCACTTCCACTTCGTAGTCGATGTCCACGGTTCGCGTCTGTGCGGACACGCCGTGGCACGTCAGCAAACAGACAAGCAGGATCGCGATTCGCGTTGACAGAATGGTGCCCTCACTTCAGGATATCCAGGGAAAGCCGCTCACGCGTCAGTCGTTCCGCCGGAACAACGGCAATCGCCTGGGATACAATGTGCGCGTGAAACTCCTTCTATCCTTGGCATCCTTGATCGCTACAGCTTTCCTTGCATGGAGCTTTGGACGGCCCGCCGATATTCCGTTCAAGAAGCACGAAATCGACCTCGGCGCGAACGAAACGTGCACGTTCGCCGACATCAATGGTGATGGCCGCCTGGATATCGTCTCCGGCGAGAACTGGTATGAATCGCCGCGTTGGACCAAGCACCGTTTTCGCGAACTGTATTTCGCCAACAACTACATTGATGCGTTCAGCGATCATGCGGTCGACGTGAATGGCGACGGGCGCAACGATGTGGTCACCTGCTCCTGGTTCAGCAAGCGCATCGCCTGGTGGGAGAATCCGGCGCGAGGTACGGGCGACTGGAAAGCGCATGAGATCGACAACGCCGGCAACGTCGAGTTCTGCTGGATGGTCGACCTCAACAACGATGGCAAGGCGCTCGAACTCCTGCCGCAATTCGGCGGCGCGAAGGTGCCGCTGAGTTGGTACGAGTTGAAGGATCGCAGGTGGGTGAAGCATGTCGCCAGCCCGGTGAGCTATGGCCACGGGATAGGTGCAGGCGATGTGAATGGTGATGGCCGCGCGGACATCCTCACTCCCAAAGGCTGGCTCGAAGCGCCCTCGAATCCCTATCAGGAGAATTGGACGCTGCACTCGGACTGGGAATCCACGGGACATCTCGGCCGCCTCTTCACGCATGATGTGAACGGCGACAAACTCGCGGACATCGTGACAACCATGGCGCATGACTATGGCGTGTTCTGGCTCGAGAAGACGGCCGACGGCAAGTTCGTGAAGCGCATGATTGACGATGCATGGTCGCAGGCCCATGCGTCCGCGCTGATCGACCTCAACGGTGATGGACGTCTGGACTTGATCACGGGCAAGCGGTTCATGGCGCACAACGGCCGCGATCCTGGCGAGAAAGAACCGCTCGGGATCTACTGGTATGAATCGATGCCCGGTCCCGATGGCAAGGGCATTCAGTGGGCTCGCCATGTGGTCGACTACTCGACGCGTACCGGCGCCGGCATGCAGATTCCCGTTGCTGATATTGATGGCGACGGCGACCTCGACTTCGCGGTCGGCGGCAAGAGCGGTGTCTACCTGTTCGAGAACCTCACCCGGAGCAAGCCCGCCGCCGCGAAAAAGTGAACGGCGCCACGCTGGTATCATAGACTCGAAGTTGCTCATGCACGAACCCGGGAGACACATGTTTAAACTGACCCGCATGCAATGGCTCTTCGGACTGCTCGGCATTGCAGGCTGCGCCCAGGACAACAAGGTGAAGCAGTACACTGCCGACGAGTTGAAGGATCTTCTCAAGAATGAGAAGAATCTTTTCTTCCTCGATGTTCGAGAGCCTAAAGAAATCGAGACGCTAGGCTCCATCAAGGGCTACGTCAACATCCCTTTGAGCCAGGTGGAGAACCGCCTCTCTGAGATTCCCAAGGACAAAGTCATCATCACCGCTTGAAACCGCGGTTCCAGAGCCGCGCGTGCCGCGGACGTATTGACGAAGGCCGGCTTCAAAGTGCTTGGTTCCTGTGGCCTGCAGGAATGGAAAGAGAAGAACTATCCGCTCCTGTACCCGAAGGACGACGCCGGCAAGAAGGAAGAGTCCAAGAAGAAGGAATAGCGTTCAGTTCCGTTTGGCGAACCCCTGGTTGAGAGTGATCGTGTCCACCGTGACACTCGCTCCCGGCCAGGGGTTTTCGTTGAACGATGTGGTGATGCGATGCGGCAGCACCAGACCATCCACCTCGCGGTAGCCGGAGTATTCCGCATGCACCTTGCCGAGCGGGCCGCCGGGTCCGCGTCCGCGATAGTTGGCTGAGACGATCTGCCCACCCTTCAACGTGAACTCGACCTGCACGGCCTCGAAGAAGATGTGCAGGTTGCCGCTTCTCTCCCATGCGGCGAAGCCCGGTTGTTTGCGGGCGCGCAGAAGCAGCAGCGGCTGATGGAGAATCTCCTGGCGAACGGCGTTTCGGCCCGCGCCCGTCATGGGCTGCGTTCCACTTGGGGATTGATAGGTGCCCGCGTGTTCCTCAATCGTCTCAATGGCGGAGCCCCAGCCGGGATAGTCCGTCTCGCGGCGCAGCGTCGCGCCCTCGAAGCCCCACGCAACACCGTTCGGCTTCGCGCCGGCTTTCCCGGGATCCGCCGAGCCGCGTACCATCATGCTTCGAATGGAGTCGATGCGCTTCTCTCCGCCCATGGACTTCAGCGCCTGCGCAAGCATCTTCTCTCCTCGTGCGGACTCCGCCTTTTTTGGGCTGGGCGGAGCCAGAGGGCGCTCTATGTGGTTCTCGGGATTCGCGAGAAACGTGCGCCGGCAACTGTCGCTGGCGAAGATGTAGATCCGGCCATCGTGCACCGCGAAACGGTCAGGGCTGCCCTGCCCGGATCCCGGCCCCATCTTTCCACACGCGCCGTCGAACTGAACCTCGAAACGCTCCGGTTGGACCTCGAAGCGCGCTCGTGTGGCGGCATTCGCAAAGTGGTAGAGGTAGCCCTTGCGCGCCAGCCCGAGGCTCGCGTCACCGGAAACTTCGCGGCCCTCCGTCAGCAGCACCGGATCCAGACCACTCAACGCGGGCTTGTCCTGTGCCGCGATCCCAAACACCATTCCCAGAAAGAGCAAAACGGTTCGCATGAACATAGATTACGTCCTCGAAAGATTTTCTTTTGGTCCGTGGCTTGCAACCTCCTAGACGTACGGCGCGGCAGGACGAGCGGTTCGGAGAAACCGCAAGCCCCCGCCAACCGTCTACAATGGGAGTTAATCCAATCTCGCAAGTTTTGACATCGCTCCTAAGACCCGTGAAAAACTGGACCATCTGTGCACTTCTGATGACGGTCGCCATGCAGGCTGCCGCCAACACCCCCAGCGCTGCCACCGTGCTGCATTCCATGCCTTCGTGGTTTGAACCGAATCATGGACAGTATCGGAGCCAGGTACGCTACTTCTCGCGAGGCGGCCACGGAACGTGGCTGGTCGAACCGAAGCGCGCGACCATGGCGGCATCGCGCCACGCCATCACCTTGGAGTGGCTGAACGCATCGGCCGCGAAGTTGAACGGCAGTCAGGCGCTGCCGTCCAAGAGCCAGTACTTTCTCGGTAGCGACCGTTCGAAATGGCTCTCCGCCGTGCCGCACTTTGCCTCGGTACAGGGCAGTGGGCTGTATCCCGGTGTCGATGTACTCTACTACTTCCGTGACGCGAAGCCCGAGTTCGACGTGGTGGTCGCGCCCCGCGCTGACGCCTCGGCCGTTCGGTTCCGTTTCGCGGGAGCGTCGCGGGTTGCAGAGGCGGATGGCGATCTTCTGATCACAACCGCCGGCGAAGAGATCAGGCTGCACGCTCCTGTTGCTTATCAACAAAAGGATGGCAAGAGGACTCCCGTGGAAGCGCACTTTGCCGTATCGAAGGATGGTGCGGTGAGCTTCGCGCTCGGCGAGTATGACCGCGCGCGCGAACTCATCATTGACCCGATCGTGAATGCAGGCTTCTTCGGCAGCGACACCGACGGTGTCGGAAACGCCGTGGCCGTGGACAATCGCGGCGGAGTGTGGGTGGCCGGTTATGGAAGCAACGTGGTGCCGCTTCCTTCCACACCTGGGCCGCTGCAGGCCGAGCCGGCGGGCGGACGCGACGCGTTCCTGGCGAAGTTCGAACGGACGCCGGAGGGCACTCTGGTACTTCGCTACTGGACGTTGTTTGGCGGCTCCACCGATGATGCCGCGAACGACGTCGCCGTCGACGATCGCGGCTTCGTCTATCTCACTGGCTCGACCACATCGATCAACTTTCCGGTGGCCGGGCCGCCTCTGCAGAACGGTATCGGCGGCGAGACCGATGCGTTCGTTGCGACACTGCGTCCCGAAGATCCGGATGGCGTGTATGTGTGGTACAGCGCCTTCTACGGAGGTGCGGGCAGCGACCAAGGCCTCGCGCTCACCATCGACGACGCAGGCAGTATTTACTTCGGTGGCAGCTCACGTTCGCCCTCTCTGCCAGGGACAGACCAGCGGATCCAGGGTATCGGACGAGGCGGCGTGGAAGCATTCGTGGCGAAAGCGGTGCCCGGATCGAGTTCCGCTCTCGCCTACGCGACCTTCTTCGGCGGTGACCGCACCGAAATCCTTACCGACATCGCTCTGGATGCCGAAGGCAACGTCTACTTCACCGGCTACACCGCGTCGTCGGATCTGCCCGCCACGGAACCGCCGTTGCGCGAGCGTCCGGCTCAGGCCATCGACATGTTCCTCGCGAAGATCGACATGCGGCGTCCGGGCCTGGATGCGTTGCTGCGTGCGATCTATCTCGGCGGCAGTGGCATCGACATCCCACAAGCAATGGCCGTTACGCCCAACGGACGGGTGTGGCTTGTGGGCTATACGTTCTCGAATGATCTGCCGCTGACTCAAGGCTCGTTGCGGACGGAACGTGCGGGCGACTCCGATGTCGTCATCCTGCGCGTCGACGTGAACAACACCTCGAATCCAGTGGAGTACGCAACCCTGCTTGGCGGACGCGCGGCCGACGTCCCCTATGCGATGCAGTTGCTTCCCGATGGCCGTCTCGCAATCGCCGGCTACACGTTCTCCGATGATTTCCCCATCGTCGATAGCACGCCCGCCGGGCGCCTTCGTCCAGGCACCTCCGATGCATTCGTCGCGGTGTTGAATCCCAACGTGCAGGGCTCGGCCTCACTGACGTTCTCGCAGGTGTTCGGCGGTACGCTGTCCGATTGGGCCACGGGCATTGCAGCGGATACCGTGGGCAATTTGTATGTCTCTGGCGGCGCCACCTCGCGCGATCTTCCCGTGACCGACGGCACTTCGAAGATCGCACCCGCGGGATCGGCGCAAGGCTTCCTGTTGCGCGCCGTGCCACCTGCCGGCCGCTGATCCGCGCGCATTCGAATCCACTGTTGCTACCATAAGCCCCATGCGCATTTCGAATCCGCGTGGCGGCTATGATTTTCTGCGTGGCATCAGCCCTTACTCTGCTGGTGCGGTTGCCCAGAAGGGCTTTGTTGTGGAGCATGCGCGGTTCTCGCGCCCGCTGCCGCTGAAGGCTGGCTTCGACGCCATCGACGCGCACTTGCGCAAGCTGAATCGCCCCAAGCAATCGTTGTGCGGTATGGAATTGCGATCGCCAAAGCCATTCACGTTCACCGGATTCAGCGACTTCAATAAGGGCTATGTGGCCGTACTGAAGTCATGGGACGTGCTGATGCCAGACGGTCTGAATCCCGTAGCCCGCACCAACGTCGCACCGGAAATCGAACCACCAGCCGAACCTTCCATTCACGGTTTCAGCTACACCATGCCTGCGAACACGGACCGCCGCACATTCATCATCGCGGGCGCCGGCGAGTTGCCCGAGGGCTCGCTTGATCCTCATGACGTCGTGCGCCGCGGTGAAACCTCGCCGGCCGCGATTGCGGAGAAAGCTCGCTATGTGATGGGGCTGATGGAGGGCCGCCTGCAAGGACTGGGGCTCTCGTGGGCTGATGCCACCGTCACCGGAATCTACACCGCGCACGACATCCATCCGTTCCTGCGCAATGATGTGCTGAAGCGCATGGGCAAGGCGTCCGGCCAAGGTGTGACGTGGCACTACTCGCGGCCACCTATCGAGACCATCGAGTATGAAATGGACATTCGCGGCACAATTCGCGACCTTGTTCTGTGAAGTGTTCTGATGACAATCCGATGCCAGCGGCGTGTATTCTGAGTAGTGGCGGTCGCAGCAAGTAGGTCATGAGTCAATTCGCCTGGACACCGACGGCCAGCGTGATCGAGCGAGCGCAACTCACGCGCTTTCTCAGACAGACCGCGATTGCCACGTTCGATGAAATGCATCAGCGTTCGATAAGCGATCCAGCGTGGTTCACCGCCGAGTTGCTTCGCTTCCTCGATATCCGCTTCCAATCACCCTATGAAGAAGTGCTCCGTCTCGACCGGGGCATTGAATGGCCGCAGTGGTGCGTCGGCGCGCGCATGAATATCGTCGAATCGTGTCTCCGATGGCCCGATGATCGCGCCGCCGTGATTTGCGAAGGGGAGGATGGCGCGGTTCGCACGTTGACCTACGCGGAGTTACGAAGCGAAGTGTCGCGATGGTCCGCGGGCTTGCGCGCGCTTGGACTCGGCAAAGGTGATGCTGTCGGGATTCACTTGCCCATGGTGCCCGAAACGGTGATTGCGCTGATGGCGCTCGCACAGATCGGGGCGATCGCAACACCTCTCTTCTCCGGCTACGGCCCAGCGGCGATTGGGATGCGGCTCAACGATGTGGAAGCGAAGGCGCTGATCACTTGCGATGGGTTCATGCGCCGCGGCAGATGGGTGGATGCACGCAAGACCGCGGACGAAGCGCTTTCCCGGTGCCCCACAGTGCAACACGTGATCGTTGTTCCGCGCGATGGCCGCATGGAATGGACAGAAGGCGATCGCAGCGTGGAAGCGACGGCCGCCGAAGATCCGCTGATCATCATCTACACGTCTGGCACTACTGGCAAGCCCAAAGGCATTCTCCATACGCATTGTGGATTCCCCGTGAAGTCCGCGCAGGACATGGCATTCCACATGGATATCGGCGCTGGGGATCGGATGTGCTGGGTCACGGACCTCGGCTGGATGATGGGGCCATGGCTCATCTATGGAACGTTGATCCTGGGCGGAACCATCGTCTTGTATGATGGAGCGCCTGATTTCCCGGATGCGGGACGGCTCTGGGCTTTCGCCGCGCGGCATCGCGTGAACACGCTTGGCATTTCGCCGACGTTGATCCGAACGCTGGCTGAACACGGCGTTGCACACACACGCGGTCACGACTTGAGCGCGCTGCGTTTCTTTGCTTCAACGGGCGAACCGTGGAATCCGGATCCCTGGTGGTGGCTCTTCCGCGAAGTGGGACAAAGCCGCATCCCAATCATGAACTACTCCGGTGGAACCGAATGTTCCGGCGGCATCCTGTCGAACCATCCGCTTGCCCCAGTGAAACCATGCGGGTTCGCCGCGCCGTGTCCCGGCATTGCCGCCGATACTGTGGATGATCATGGCAACCCGGTGCGAGGTACGGTTGGCGAACTTGCGATCAAAGCACCGTGGATCGGGCAGGCGCGCGGCTTCTGGCGCGACCCGGATCGCTATCTCAAGACCTACTGGTCGCGGTTTCCAGGCACCTGGATTCATGGCGATTGGGCCGAAGTGGATGACGATGGCCATTGGTTCATCCACGGCCGCAGTGACGATACACTCAAGATCGCCGGCAAGCGCGTTGGCCCGGCGGAAGTCGAATCGATCCTGGTGGAAGATCCCGATGTTGTGGAAGCCGCGGTCATCGGCATCCCCGATGAGCGGAAGGGATCGGCGATGGTGGGCTTCTGCGTCGCACCAAAGCACAGCGCCGCACTTGCGGAACAACTGCGGCAGCGCGTTGCCGATGCGATGGGAAAGCCGCTGAAGCCCGAGCGAATCCACTTTGTGGCGGCGCTGCCGAAAACGCGAAATGGCAAGATCATGCGCCGCGTGGTGCGTGCCGCATACTTGAATGAAGACCCCGGCGACCTGATGGCGCTCGAGAATCCGCAAGCGGTGGAGCAGATCCGTCAGGCCGCCAACCATGATTCTGTGAAGGAGGCGTGATGCCCATCTATCATCAACTCGGCCAGGTTCCTCGAAAGCGTCACCAGGTGTTCCGGCAACCTTCGGGTGCGCTCTATACCGAGGAGTTGATGGGGAACATGGGCTTTCACGGTCCGGCGTCTCTGCTTTACCACACCCATGCCCCAACGGCGGTTCGTGCGATCCGCCACGTCGCGGAACTGCACTGGCCGAAAGCTCCGGAACAACCGCTGCGGCATCGCCACTTCCGCACGCGCGAACTGGACCGTCCGGGCTCTGCGATCATGGATCGCATTCCGGTTCTCTTCAATCACCACGTCACGATTTCGGTGGTGTGCCCTGGCGAAGACCTCACCGTCTTCTACCGCAACTCACAAGGCGACGAGATCGTGTACGTGAGTGAAGGTGAGGGCGTGCTTGAATCGCCATTCGGCAAGCTGGCCTTTGGCTCCGGCGATTATCTCGTGATCCCGCGAGGCATCCTGCACACGTATCGCTTCGCCGACAAGCCTCGCAAACTGCTCATCATCGAAAGCGGAGGCTACGTGCGAACGCCGAAGCGTTACCGCAATGAGTTCGGGCAACTCTCCGAGAACGCGCCTTACAGTGAGCGCGACATTCGCCGCCCAACGGATTTGGAGACATACGACGAGAAGGGCGACTTCCCGGTGCTGGTGAAGAAAGGCAATCAGCTTACGGAGCTTGTGCTGTCGCATCATCCCTTCGATGTCGTAGGTTGGGATGGCTACTACTATCCGTGGGCGATCTCCATCCATTCCTTCGAGCCTCGCGTGGGCCGCTTTCATTTGCCCCCGCCCGTGCATCAGACGTTTGAAGGCGATGGCTTCGTGGTGTGCAGTTTCTGTCCGCGTCCCTATGACTTCGATCCTGAAGCGGTGCCCGCGCCCTACAACCATTCGAACGTGATGTCGGATGAAGTGCTCTACTATGCGAACTCCGAGTTCATGAGCCGCAGTGGGATCGAGTATGGCTCCATCACGCTGCATCCTGATGGTCTTTCGCATGGGCC
>JAEUQE010000319.1 GCA_016789785.1 Bryobacterales bacterium | reverse complement strand
GACGTCGGCAGACCGAGCAAAAAATCTCCGTAGGCATTGTTCGAAAACCGGCTCGAAAAATTGAAGTTGCCAAAGCTCGCCGCGTCCACCGGCATGTAGCGGTTCACATACCAGTGCACGAATTCGAATCCGCCCTTTACCGTGTGTCGGCCTTTCGTCCACGTCAGGTTGTCGGAGATCTGATAGTGGCCATCATTCACCGGGTTCAGCAGGATCTGCTGCACGGTGCTGAGTCCCGCCACGCCAATCGTCGGCACACCGTTGATGCCGGGGCGCGCCGGCAAACCGCGAATCCCGATCTGTTCGAGCAGCGGCTGCCCTTTCACATTCGCATCCGACTTCGAAGACAACACCACGTTGCCCGCGCGGAATTCATTGAACAACGTAGGCCGGATCGATGCGATGTGGCCGAACGTCAGGAAGTGCACGTTGCGCAGATTCGTCGAAGTCCCCACGCTCGTCGGTGGCAGGGGACTGCGCGCTCCGGGAATCTTGTAGTCGTGAGTCTTGTGCTGATAGCGCACAAACGCCGACTGCGTGTTGCTGAAGTTGTGATCCAACCGCACCTCGTAGATGCGATGCGTTTCGGGACCATTGAACGTCGCGCGATAGTTGCCCGCGGCGAGTGTCGGAGGACCGAAGTTCGGCACAGGATAGAACAATTCCTGCGCCCGGCGCGCTTGCGAAGTGATCATGCTTGCGGGAATGCGATTGCCTTCGAATGGCTGGTTGTTGAGCGGATTGCGCACAACCGCCGCGCCCGTGAAATCGCCTTCGCGCTGCGCCAGCGTCGGCACGTTCGAGTTGAACAGGTACGCGCGCGATCCGCTGGTGCCATCGAAGTTGGCATGGAAGAACGTCTTGTCCTTCTTCAGCGGACCCGAAAGGTTCGCGCCGTAGTTATGAATGTTCTGGAATGGCTTCGCTGCTTGAAACGCATTGCGCGCATCGAGCGCACTGTTGCGGATGTACCAGAATCCTGTCGCGTGGAATTGATTCGAGCCGGCCTTCGTCACCGTTGTGATGTTGCCGATGCCGCCGAATTCCGCGCGATTCGAATTGACGTTTGCCGTGAACTCATCCACCGATTCGAACGACGGCTGCGACACCGGATCCGGACCGCCGAAGTTGCCGAAGTTCGTCTCAATGCCGTCGACTTTCAGCCGCACACCATTCGCGCCCGAACCGGGCACCAGCCATGCCGCACCCGCGCCAACCTGCACCACACCAGGAATCGTGAGCGGCATCATGCTGAAGATGAGCCCCGAGTCGCCGGCATTGTTGAACACACTGCGCAGGTTCGTCGGCAACTCAAGAATCTGCTTGCTGGAAAGGCTTGCCGAGATCGATGGCGATTCAGTCTGCACCACGGCCGAGATGCCGCCAGTCACCGTCACCTCCGTGACATTCGCCGCCAGTTCGAAGCGCAGATCCTGGCGCACCGTGCGATACGCCGCGACCACGAACTCCTGCGTTTCGAGCGAGCGGAAACCGCTGGCCGATGCCGAAAGCTTGTAGCGTCCCGGCGCCAGATTCGGAAAAGTATAGGCGCCCGTGGCGTTTGTGGTGAGTTCGCGCTCCACGCCCGTGTCGATGCTCCGCAGCTTTACCGTGGCATTGGGAACCGCCGACAAACCTGGATCCACCGCGAGGCCCGTCACTGTTCCGAGAGGCGACTGCGCGGCCAAAGTGAAAGATAAACAGAAAAAGAGAAAGTTACGGAGGATAATTTTCATATTTGAGACACTGCTTTCATTTTCGGGACCAGGAGCCTAATCCTTGTTGTCCTCTTCCGGGTTATCCAGCAGCCGCATGCCCTGGAATGACTGCTGGCTCAGCAGTCCCGCGCGGCTATAGACGAAGAGCTTATCGCGGCTGTCCGTGATGTCGAGATTGCGCATGGTGAGCTGGCCAATGCGATCCTGCGGCGAGAACGCGCCTTCGTGCTTTTCCATGGTGAGGCGCTCCGGCTTGTAGGTGAGATTGGGGCTGCGCGTATCGAGAATCGAATAGTCGTTGCCGCGCCGCAACTCCACCACCACTTCACCCGTCACCGCCTTTGCGACCCAGCGTTGCAGCGTTTCGCGAATCATCATCGACTGCGGATCGAACCACCTTCCTTCATAGAGCAGCCGGCCGAGACGGCGCCCCATCGTGTGGTACTGATCGATGGTGCCCTCATTGTGGACGCCGGTGATGAGACGTTCGTAGGCGATGAACAGCAGAGCCATGCCTGGCGCCTCATAGATGCCGCGGCTCTTCGCTTCGATGATGCGATTCTCGATCTGATCCGACATGCCAAGCCCGTGCCGTCCGCCGATGGTATTCGCTTCCAGCACCAGATCCACGGGGCTCTCGAAGGTTTTGCCATTGAGCGCGACGGGCAGCCCCTCTTCAAAGCGCACGGTGACTTCTTCGGGCTTCACGTCCAGGCTGTCTTTCCAGAACGCAACGCCCATGATCGGCTCCACGATCTTGATCCCCTTGTTGAGAAACTCGAGATCCTTCGCTTCGTGCGTCGCGCCCCAGATATTGGAATCGGTGGAGTAGGCCTTCTCCTTGCTCATCTTGTACTGCAGGCCGGCCTTCTCTAGAAGTTCGGACATCTCCTTGCGCCCGCCAAGCTCGTCAATGAACGTCTGATCGAGCCACGGCTTGTAGATGCGCAGCTTCGGATTCACCATCAGGCCGTAGCGGTAGAAGCGCTCGATGTCGTTGCCCTTGTAGGTGGAGCCGTCGCCCCAGATGTGGACTGCGTCTTCCTTCATCGCGCCGACGAGCATGGTGCCGGTGACCGCGCGGCCGATGGGTGTGGTGTTGAAGTAGGGGACGCCCGCGGTGGTGATATGGAATGCTCCGCATTGCAGGGCGGCCAGGCCTTCGCGCACAAGCTGAAGACGGCAATCGATGAGGCGGGCCTTCTCGGCGCCGTAGCCAATTGCGCGGCGGGGAATGTCGTCGTAGTCGCTCTCGTCGGGCTGGCCGAGGTGCGCTGTATAGCAGAAGGGAATCGCGCCCTTCTGGCGCATCCAATAGATCGCGGCGCTGGTATCGAGCCCGCCCGAGAACGCGATCCCGACCTTTTCGCCGGCCGGGAGAGATTGCAGAATACTACCCATGTTCGATGCAGTTACCTTTGAGTTCGGGGATGAAAGGGTGAACCTTTCATTGTAGAACCGAACGGGTGTGGGCTGCGGCGTTTACACAGCGGGAGGTGGAAACGTGCGAAGAATGTGGCGGTGATGCTCCACGTGGCCTGCCACTATATAGCCAAGCGCCCGGGCACTCACGGGATAGCCGCTCACTGTCCCCATGCGGGACCATTCCGCCTCATTCAGCGGGTGAATCAGCGCGAGCGTGGCTTTGCGGACCGCGGCAAACTCGCTGATCAAATCGTCCCAGGGGCGTTCGTCACAGCGTGAACCGAGCACCCATGCGTCCTGCTCGAATGGAGGCAGCGGCGTCGTATCGCCCCTTGCGATGCGGAGCAGACGGTAGCTGAACGCACGCTCGGCATCGGAGATGTGTCCCAGCGTTTCCTTGAGACTCCACTTTCCTGGCGCGTACCGGAAGAACGACTGCGCTTCACTGATCGCACGCAACTCGGCGAGAAACTGAGTTTCCTGCCCGGCGCAGAACACTGCCAGATCGGTTTCGGGCACCTTGCTGATATAGGTGCTTGCATAGGGGGCGAACTCACCATCGATGGGCTTGGAAATCGTTGCCATCCTTGTATTCTCCCCGATTCCGCAGGCGCATTCCTTTGGACCCAATGCACATCCGCGCCTACGGTGTTGGCGTACGTCGCAACTCCGGCGGAACGCGTTGCGAGTCGTGCGCGACGCGCTTCAATGTCCACTTCACCGGCACTGTCTCCGGCGGGAAGCAGATGCGATCGTCACAAGTCTGGTAGCGTACCGTGCCCTCAATGGAGAGTGTGCCATCCGCGGATAACAGCGGCTTCAGCGAACGGTCATCGCCGATGGTTACGTCGCGGGTCAGCGTCGCTCTGCCTTCAAACACCGGCACCTTTTCATCAATGGCTTTCATGAACAGGACCCGCGATTTCGGGAACGTGACCGGGTGCTCCTTCCAGCCTGGTGAACTGTTCAGGTTCCAAGACACGGGGATATACCCTTCGGTACCGGGCGCGTACACGTGATAGCCCTTTGGCATGTCGATGGTTACCGAAAGCAGGATTCGCTGGCCGCCGGCTACGGTCTCGGTGCTTGCGGCTGTTTGCAGCTTCACGTGTTTCGCCTGCACATCCGAAGCCGAGGCTGCGGGTATCACTCCATAATCCTTCGCCAGAAGCCCCGCCAAAGTCTGCCGCTGACGGTAGTCATCCTCGAAGTACTTGCTCTTCACCTTCCCCTTGCGATCCACGATGTACGTCACCGGGTGCGGAATTCCGAAAAACAGTGTGTTCTTCGCGACGGCTTCGTTTAGAAGGCCGAAGTCGCGGATTACCTTCGAATCGGAGTCAGAAAGCAGCGGAAACCTAACATTCTTACGTGAGGCGAAATTCCTCAACGCAGCTTCGCTGTCATAACTGACGGCCGCGAGTCCCAGCCCCTGCTTTTTCAACTCCTCCAGATTTCGGTCCAACTCGACGAGTTGGGTCTTGCAGTAGGGTCACCAATCCGCGGAACGATAGAAGACAAGCATCAGTCCCTTTGGTCCCCGAAGAGACTCCAGACTCTGCGTCTTCCCGTTCTGATCCTTCAACTGGAAACGCGGAATCCTGGCGCCCGTTTTGACGCCCGGGTCCGCGGGCAGAGGCGGAGTGGTTTGCGCGAACACACTGGTGGCGCATAGAAGCAGTGGCAGTATCACTGACTGCTTCATGCCATTCGGGAGCGCCGCTATTCCGCGCATCGAAGAAAAAGATGTAACGTTCCTCGCCATGGGGACGATTAAGAAGATGCGATTTACTCCCACCCGGATTCGCCGGATTGCTCCGTCACCCGGATTCGCCGAAGGGCAGGGACTCGTGCGACTGATGCCGGTGGGAAACCAACGGCCCGTGGCTGTTTCCGCGTTGCGGACTTTCCCGCGCAGACGATTGATCGCAACCCGGTTCCGGCTGAGGCGATGAAGACCTTGGGCGCGCTGTGAACCATCTTGGACGGTGTGGAACGCGCGCCGAGGGCACTCGACAAGAACGGGAGTGCGCCTGCAAAGCTTTGTTCGGCGGCAACCGTCCGATGTTGCCGCTGAAGGTGGCGAATCGCGTGATCGCGGCGCATGTGCTGGTTGTAAGGTGAGACAGAATGGACTTCCTGCGGCCTGCACGGAAGTGAGTGCGGGAGCGGTCACCCAAGAAGCTTAGGATGGTGTATCGTGTGGCGAGCGATGTGCAATGTGCAAGCGACCGGATGGAAGTGGGCGCGCATCGCGGTTTGGGACATCGCGGCGAACGGAGCGTTCGTGAATCCTGTGTGGAGGCAGAAGCCATGAAGAACCGGCGAGATGTGTTTCGGATGGGGGCGCTGGCGGCGCTTGCAGGCAGCGCGGGAGCGGCGGACCCGGCTGAAGTGGTGGTTGATCCGAAGCCATTGTTCGACTTCTCGCCGATGTTCTACATGCAGTTCATGGAACCGCTTGGTGTGGCGGATAGTTCCGTGGAGGCGTGTTGGGATTACGAAAAGGATGACTGGCGCAAGGACTTCGTCGACGTCACGCGCGACCTCGCTCCCGATGTGATGCGGTGGGGCGGACTCTATAGCCGTTATTACAAGTGGCGGGAAGGACTTGGTCCGGCGCGCAAGCGTCCACCGATGTACAACTACGTGTGGAGTGGATGGGAGACGCACCGCGTCGGCACTCACGAGTTCGTGGACTTCTGCCGCCGCGTGAATGCGGAGCCGCTCTACTGCGTGAACTTTTCCGGCGACGGCGTGGAGAGGTACCGGAAGGACGGCCGTTGGGGCGACGCCGCGGAAGCCGCCGATTGGGTGTCGTACTGCAACGATCCGGACCACGCCGAGCGAAAGCGCAACGGCTCGGCACGGCCATTCGGCATCAAGCTCTGGCAGTTGGGAAATGAGACCTCCTATGGCAAGGAAGTCTTCACGCGAGATGCGAGCATCCGCACCACCATCGAGTTCTCCAAGGCGATGCGCCAGCGCGACAAATCCATCCAGTTGCTCGGATGGGGGGACTGGGCGGGCAGCGGCGCGTCGCGAGAGATGTGGGCGCCGGAATTGTTGAAGCAGGCAGGCGAGCACATCGATTACGTCGCGTTCCACATGATGGGCATGAGCCCTCGCCGCGAGCAGACGTGGCTCCGCGGCAACCGGTATCAGAAGGATCCCGCGGCGGCGTGGGACGAGTTGCTGGAGCTTACGAATGTCGTTGAGAAGCGCGTGACGGAATTCGAACAGGTGCTCTCGTCGCAGGGCTCCAAACACTTGCTCACGATCACCGAAGGCCACCTCAGCATGGTGCCGCACAACGCGAATCCCATCCTGCTGGAGTGGTTGTCGGCTGCGTATCATGCGCGAACCATGAACATCTATCATCGCCATGGAGCGAAAGTCCGCATGACCACCGGCGCGGACTTCGCGGGCAACCGTTGGACGGTGAACGCAGTGATGCTGCAGACGCCCAGAGGCATCAGCTTTCTCACACCCGCCGGCTCCATCATGCGGCTCTACAAGCGTCACAACGGCAAGCAGGGCATTGCGGTGACGGCGGGCCATCCGGATCTCGACATTGCGGCCAGCCGCAGTGCCGATACGGTGTTTCTGCATGTGTTGAACAAGAGCTTCACCAGACCAGTGGAGACGGGCTTTCAAGTTGCTGGGCGCAAGATCGCGGCGATGCGTGTGATCGAGATCGCGCCACCGGATCCGCGTGCGGCGGTGGGGCTGGATCAGCCGGCCATCTTCACACCGAAGGAGCATGTCGCGAAGGAGGGGCGGTGGCGTTTCCCGGCGACGTCGGTGAGTGCGGTGGAGTTGAAACTGGCGTAGCAGGCGCGGCGCGGGTTGGCGGGAACGAAGTACGATGGACGAATGCGGGAAGACGAAGACGGCCTGGATTGTCTGGATCTGCTGGAAGAGACGCCCTCCATTCTGCGCGGTCTGATGCGGGAGTTGAACCGCGAGGACGCGACATGGAAGCCCGCGCCGGACCGGTTCTCGGTGGCCGAGGTGCTGGCGCATCTTTCCCATTCGGAGGGGCACTGTTACCGTCTTCGCGTGGACCGTTTCATGAGCGAGGAGATGCCGCAGTTGGAACCGGACGACGCGCAGATGTACCTGCATCTCTATGCCGGCGCCGATCCTGAAGATTCGTTCGATCACTTCGAGGAGCAGCGTGAGATGAACGTGGAGTATCTGCGGACGCTGACGCATCGTGATGGCGGCCGCCGGGCGTCTCACCCGTCCGCCGGTGAGATCACTTTGCAGCAGATGCTTCATGAGTGGGCGATGCACGATCTTGGCCACATCCGGCAGATCGCGGAACTGGTTCGGGCACGCAAGCACTGGCGGCAAGCGGGTCCGTTGGGTGAGGATTACAAGCTGGCGCCGTAGAGTGGAATGAAGCGAGGCGAAGCTGTCTCGATCGACACATCCGCATTGCGCAAGTACCATGGGTATATGAGAATCAGAGCTTGCGGAAAGCCCGATCCGGAACACGACGCTGTGGAGTTCGAGCGCTTGAGTGATCTCTCGCAAGGGCATTCTCAAGGCTGGCGATTCGATCGGGAGGAATTGCACGAGCGTCAATGATGCTGCCGGTAGCCTTCTTCGACACCAACGTGTTCGTCTACACAGACGACCAGGACTCCCCGATCAAGAGAGCCGCGGCAATTGACTGGATTGGGAAATTTCAACGAAGCCGCAGTGCCCGAATCTCGCTGCAGGTGCTGCAGGAG
>JAEUQE010000318.1 GCA_016789785.1 Bryobacterales bacterium | reverse complement strand
CATGCAGCGGCAAGCGATCAGATGCCAGCACCCGGGCGCCGGCGGGCCGCGATATGCTCATAGAGATTCTATGCGGTATCTCATCCCGATCCTGTTTTCCGCGGCCCTGTATGCTCAGGAAATCCCGCGTCCCGAGTATCCTCAGCCTCAATTCCAGCGCGAAGCGTGGCTCAATCTGAATGGCAAGTGGGAATTCGAGTTCGATGATACGAACGAGGGCCTGGCGCAGAAATGGGCCTCGGGCTCGCGGAAGTTCACGCGCACGATCACGGTGCCCTTCGCGTTCGAAACGAAGCTCAGCGGTATCGGCGACACGAGCTTTCATCCATGGATCTGGTACCGGCGTAGCGTCGATCTCCCAGCCGCATGGCAGGGCAAGCGCGTGCTGCTTCATTTCGGCGCGGTCGACTATCGCGCCATGGTGTGGGTGAATGGCCAACTCGCAGGGCAGCACGAAGGCGGCAGCGTTCCGTTCCGCTTCGACATCACCGATCTGCTGGCGGCGGGCGCGAACACCATCACCGTGCGGGCCGAAGATCCACCCACCGATCGCTTCATCCCGCGCGGCAAGCAATACTGGCAGCCGAAGTCGCAGGGTATCTTCTATACGCGAACGAGCGGGATCTGGCAGACGGTGTGGATGGAAGCGGCCGGCGACAGCTTTCTCGAAAAAGTGCGCATCACGCCTTCCCTGAATGGCGCGGTCCGCTTCGATGCGAAGATCCAGCGCCCGAAAGAAGGCCTGATGCTGCATGCCACGGTCCGCTTCGGCAAAACGGTAGTCACCTCCGGGCAAGTCACGGCCGAGGGCCCGAGGGCCGCGCTCGCACTCATCGTCGCTGACCCGCGGCAGTGGGACCCGGGGCGGCCGAATCTCTACGATGTAACGTTCGAGCTGCGGGATCAGAACAACGTGCTCGACCGCGTGCAGTCCTACTATGGCTACCGTCAGGTCACGTCGGAGAACGGGCGCGTCTATCTGAACGGCCGGCCGATGTATTTGAAGATGGTTCTCGACCAGGGTTACTGGCCGGAGTCCACCATCACGCCACCGAGCGATGAAGCGTTGCAGTTCGACATTCGCGTGATGAAAGAGATGGGGTTCAACGGCGCGCGCAAGCATCAGAAAGTGGAGGATCCGCGTTTCCTGTATTGGGCCGACAAGATGGGATTCCTGGTGTCTGGCGAGATCGCAAATGCCTATCTTTACGACGAGGACTACGCGGCGCGCTTCACACGCGAGTGGATGGAGGCGATTGAGCGCGACTACAACCATCCATCGATCATCATGTGGATTCCGATCAACGAGAGCTGGGGAACGCCGAATCCTCGAGACGTGCAGCAGCAACACCATCTGCGGGCGAATTACTACCTGACGAAGTCACTGGATCCCACGCGTCTGGTGATCGACAACGATGGTTGGGAGCACACCGACATTACCGATCTGCTCGGCTTCCATGACTACGCACGGACCGGCGAAGTGCTGTTCGAAAAGTACAAGGACGTGGGCAAGCCCGGTACGGTGTTTCCGCCAAACGGACGCGCCGCCATCATCCCCGGATATGCGTACAACAACTCCCCGGTCTTTCTTTCGGAGTTTGGTGGGATCGCTTACATCGCACCAGGTTCGAAGGTGCCCGGAGATTCATGGGGCTACGCCGGAGTCGAGCCCGATCAGAAGGCGGCGATGGCTCGCATGAAGGGACTGTGGGAGGCGATTGCGCGCATTCCCCAGATCATCGGCATTTGTTACACACAACTCACCGATGTGGAGCAGGAGATCAATGGCTTGCTCACTTATGACCGGAAGCCGAAGTTCGATGCCAAGGCCGTGCGTGCGCTGAACGATCTGTTGCGGTAGACGCGTCTACTTCGCCGCGACGCGTTCCACGGCTCGCATCACGCGCAGCAGGTTGCCGCTGTAGATCTTTGCGAGATCCTCAGGCGAATAGCCTTTGTCGAGAAGCGCACGCGTAAGAGCGGGGAACTTGGAGACATCTTCCAGGCCAACAGGCACGCATTCGATCCCATCGAAGTCACTGCCGATGCCCACGTGATTGACACCTACCAGCTTCACCACATGATCGATATGCGCGACGGCGTCGGCGAGCGTCGCAGGTACGATCTTCCGCTTCGTGCCCTTCGGCCCGGTCCAGGGTGAAGTGTCGGCGGATTGTTGCGAGAGGAACTCGCAGCCGAAGTTGATCTGAATCACGCCATCGTTCTTGGCCAGCGCGCGGATCATGTCATCGGTCATATTGCGCGGGATGTTGGAGAGCGCGCGGCAGGAGGAGTGCGACGCAAACACCGGCGCTTTGGTGACCGCCAGCACATCGTAGAAGGTCTTGTCGGAGACGTGCGAGATGTCGATCATCATGCCGATGCGGTTCATTTCGCTGATCACTTTTCGTCCCAGCGTGTTGAGGCCGTTGTGTTCGGGGATTGCCCCGGAGGAATCCGCCCAGTTGTTGTTGTTGGAGTGAGTCAACGTCATGTAGCGCACACCAAGCGCGTAAAACGAGCGCAGTAGCCGCAGATCATCCTCAATCGCATGCCCGCCTTCAATACCCATGAGCGCGGCCATCTTGCCTTTCTTGCGGGCGGCCAGTATCTCATCCGCGGTACCGGCGAACTGGAAATCGTTCGGATACTTCTCCAGGATGTCGTGGCGCACCGTGTCGATCATCTGCAGCGTACGATGGGCCGCGGTGCTCTCCTTCGCATAGCTCGCCGCAACGTAGACCGCGAAGAATGTAGCGCCAACGTTGCCCTCTCGCAGACGCGGGATGTCGGTGTGCGTCTTCGAGGAGGGCTTGCCAATATCGAAGCCTTTTACCGTGTTGCTGGTGACATCGTTATGCGTGTCAATGAGCAGGAGCGAGCGATGGATTCGGGCAGCTTCGGCGTCGGTGTAGCGGCGGGTCTGCGCGTCGAGCGAAGTGAGGATGAAGAATGCGAAGAGGAATCGCATTCCTCATCATAGTTCAGCGCACGTTCTCAAGGCGCGACGAACGCACGCATGAGAAACACCGACATCTGGCCGCGCGTAGTGAATTGATCGGGGCAATAGGCCGTGGCGCTGCAGCCGCTGGTGATGCCTTGCTCGCGCATCTTCTGCACCGCTTCATAAGCGGGCGTGGCAGGAGGAACGTCGGCGAAGGGTGCTGTGGTGGGGAAGGGGAACGACTGTCCAGCGCCAACGGCAAGGCGTGCCCGAACGAGGAACAACGCCATCTGCGCGCGCGTCACTGGCTCATCAGGACAGTAGTTCGTAGCTGTGCATCCACTGGTGATGCCGAGTTCGCGCATCTTTTGAATGTGGCGGTACTGGGGATGCGTGCCCGGCACGTCGCCGAAATATGGCGCCGCGGGATGGGTGAAGTTGTCGCCACCGAGAAGACTGCGGACGATGAACACTGCCATCTGCCCTCGTGTGGTCACGGCATCGGGACAGTAGTCCGTCGCGTTGCAGCCGGATGTGACGCCGAAGTATCGCATCAGACGGATGGTGTCCGCGAAAGGATGGGTGGCAGGCACGTCGAGATAGGGGGCAGCGCTGGAAGTCGCCTGCTGTAGCAGAATCACGCGTTGGCCGGCGACGTTCAAGCTACCGAGCCGGGGCACCGTGAGCGGATTCGCCGGGAAGTTCACCACCACGCTTCCTGAACCGAGTACCCACGTCGCGGAACTGAACGCCGCCCATTCGGATCCGGTGGTTGCGCTCCAAGGGCAGCCGAATGATGTGGTGACGTTGACAGTGAACGTGCCGGCAGTAACGGGCAGTTGCACTGCTTGGCTGGGGAGTGCGTAAGTGCAGTTGGTGCCCGCTGGAGCGGTGAACAGATTCGTGACCAGCGAATTGTCCGCGAGATTCGAATCGTGATTGAACGACTGTACGAGTGCGCCTACCGGGAGCGCCGTGCCGTCCGGCAGACCGGGATTCGCGCGGACGCGGAGGTTGATCTCCATCCCGCGCCCGGCTTGCAGGCTCGCGAGATCGATGCGATAGCTGTTGCCAGTGACAAGGCATGTAGCGCCTTGCGCGGTGCAAGCGATCAAGGTCGCGCCCGCTGGCACCGTTCCGCGATAGACGACGTTATCCGCGTCGTCGGGACCGCGATTGACAAGCCGCTGTGTGAACGGGATCTCGGTGTTCACGGAAATCGTGGCGGGATAGGTTTCCTGCAGGATCTGCAAACGCGCCGTTGCGAGTTTGGCGAGAAACACATCCTGCACGGGACCCGTGAAGGAGAAGACTGGTGCGCCTTTTGAGGTGGGTGTCTGGAACGTGGAAAGCGCGCCGCCCACGACGTACAGTGAGCCCCGTTCATCCAGCGCAACGGCATAACGATCTTCGGCGCCGATGCCTTCAAAGAAGAACGACTCCTGCAAAGTGACCCCTTGCGGGGAGATGCGCGTCACAAAGCCCGATCGCGCCCCGGACGAAGGCGGCACCACTCCGTTCGACGATGGAAAGTTGAACGACAGCGTGGCGCCCGCGACATAGGCGGTACCGAAGGAGTCGACGATGATGGAGTGGCCCCAATCGTCGCGCACCCCGCCTAAGTAAGTCGAGTACAGCAGGGAGTTGCCCGCGGCGTTGAGTTTCAGGACGAAGCCGTCGCCAGTGTTGCCTCCAAGCGCGCCGCCATAAGCGAATTGCAGCGCAAGAAAGATGGGGAAGTTCGTGGATGCCGTCGTGCCCGTCACGTAGGCGTTGCCGTCGCGATCGGCGGCGATGCTCAGTCCGGAATCGGAACCGTTGCCGCCGATGCAGGTGAGATAGGAGGCACTCGTTCCATCGGAACGCCACTTCATGACGAGAATATCCGAGCCATCCAGCGGGCCGAGGCGCGCCCCGGCGGGAAGATTCGCGCAGTCCGTGCGGCCTGCGATATAGGCGTCTCCATTCCGGTCAAGAGCGACCGAATGCGCGCGGTCTGCGGCGTCGGACCCGAAGTAGGTGGAGAAAAGAATCTCACCTGCGTTTGCGTGCAGCTTGAGAATGAAGAGATCGTCGCCGCCACCGTTCGCGCCTTGGTTGGGGCGGACGGTGGGAAAGTTCGGAGAAGCGGTGTGGCCCACGTAAGTGGCGAACCCGAGCGCATCGGATGCGACGCCTGTTCCCTGATCCAACTCCGATCCACCGGCAAAACTGGAGTAAGTAAGCTGCGAGCCTTCCACGTTCATCTTCACGACGAATGCGTCGCCATTGCCGCCGTAATTCCGCTGGTGGGCGTTGGTGAGCGCGGGGAAGTTGGAGGAGTAAGTAGTGCCCGTGATGTAAGCGTTCGTGGTGGAGTCGATGCTGATGGAAACGCCTTCATCGCTCTGGCTCCCGCCGATGAAAGTGGAGTAGAGGAAGAAGTTGCCGGATGGATGCAACTTCGAAATGAAAGCGTCGCGTATGCCGGAATTCACGTCGCGGAACGGGGTGCCCGCGGTTTGGAACTCAAGCGAAGATGTCCAGCCCGTGAGGTACAGCGCGGTGGTTGGGTCGGCTACGCACGCGGTCGCAGTTTCGAGCGCGGTGCCTCCCATGAAGCTGTAAAGATTGATGATGGGGTCGATGATTAACTCGTAACGCGGGTCGTATTCGCCAAGCTCGAAGGTGGCCGTGTGATCGTCGGCGAGAACAAAACGGGCGGCGACCGTCACGCGCCTTCCATGGATCTGCTGATACGCGGTTGGCGCGCCGTGGACGAACTCGGCCAAGGGGCCACGGAGTGAGAGTGCGCCGTTGGGTGCCAGTGCGGCGGGCTGGTCGAATGCGAGCCGGATGGCTGAGGGATCGGCATTTGGTTGAACGCGGAAGATGTATTCGATTCTGCGGCCTTCTCCGCTCACCTTAACGTCGATGCCCGGGTAGACGGAGCTGAGCTGAACGTCGCGATAATTCGGGATGCGGCGCAGCCATTTCTTTGAATCGGCGCCAAGGAAGTAGTTCGAAATACCTGGCAGCTTCGAGCCGGCAGACCAGGTGGACGCGGGTTCGGCGCCCGCGAACTGCATGCGGAATCCTGCGCCGGTTCCCGATGCGGCCAAGCCATTCTGCGTCAGGAACAGTGCATAGTTTCCTGCGCGGGCGAGGAATCGCGCCTCCTCGGAAACCTGTCCCTGATTCGGCTCAAAAAAGTAGGGAACGCGGCCAAGCGCTGGGCGCAAAGGGGATTTTGAAGTCTGCTTGTTCCCGGATACGGCCAACAACACGGCCGGCAAGAGCAAGATTGCGGCGAGAAAGCGGGGAATAACGGCGTCTCCTTCGCTTGAGGGAATTCGGATACGAAATACTGCTTATTTCTAATCTAACAGGGGCGAGGCGCCCCGATCGAGCCACCGCTTCTGGTGCGGTCGCGGATCCATGTGTATGCCGCCCGACTTTTGCCGCTCCTTGCGGGAGTTCGCCTGGCATAGCCATGGAGTAACTCCGTAGAGCAGAAGGACCTGGGACGGATGCTGCCCGGTAACGCAGCCCTCAGGCTGCCGCCTCGACAATGGTGTCGAGGCCTGTGCTCGGGGCTGGCGAATCGCCCCTGGTGGATCATGAGCGCTCGATCACCGGTACTCTGCCGCCCGGCTCGCAACGCAGCCTCCACGATTTTGTGATCTGTGGCGGCAGAGATAGTACATTTGCGTTCCCTTCACCGTGCACCGGGACGAGACTGTGTGTCTGCGGGCCATCCGCTGGCGGCGGCGCCGAACGCAGTGTGACACTGGAAGCCATGGGTAACCCCGCCATCGTTCTCGATTTGATTGATGCGTTCCGGCGCTCAAAGACCATGTTCACCGCTGCCACAATGGGCGTGTTTGACCGTACGCCAGCGACGCTCAACGATCTGGCGCGTGACCTGAATGCCAGTACCGGTGCACTTGAGCGGTTGCTGGATGGCTGCGTCGGGCTCGGACTGCTAGTCCGCGATGGAGGCACTTACCGCAACACCGAGACCGCCGACGAGTATCTGCGCCGGTCGAGTGCAAGCACACTCGTTGGATATGTCACTTACTCCGATCGTGTTCTCTATCCTCTTTGGGGGAATCTCGGTGATGCCGTGCGCGAGGGCAGCCATCGCTGGCAGCAGACCTTCGGCGTCGACGGTCCGATCTTCAACCACTTCTTCCGTACGCCAGAAGCCCGCGCTGAGTTTCTGCTCGGCATGCACGGACTGGGCGTGGCGAGTTCCGCGCACGTGGTAGCCGCGTTCGATCTGAGCCGCTATCGCAAGATGGTCGACCTCGGCGGCGGTACCGGGCACCTGCCAATGGCCGCGGCGGATCGTTACCCGGAGATGCAGGTAGCGGTGTTCGATTTGCCGGGTGCCGTGGAGACCGCGAAGCAGTTTGTCGACTCGCGCGTCGAGTTGATCGCCGGCGATTTCTTCACCGATGCTCTGCCCGAGGCGGACCTCTACGCCGTTGGCCGGATTCTGCACGATTGGAGCGAGACGAAAATCCGCACCCTGCTGGCGAGGGTTTTTGACAGCCTGCCCTCCGGCGGAGCGCTGTTGATTGCCGAACGCCTGCTGCATCCTGATAAGACTGGGCCGGTCACCGCTTTGATGCAATCGCTCAACATGCTGTGTTGCACCGAAGGTAAGGAACGGACGCTCACCGAATACGAAGCACTGCTGCGAGAAGCGGGGTTCGGCCACGTAGAGGGCGCAATTACGGGAACGGTACTGGACGCAGTGATTGCGCGCAAGTCCTGACCCGGTGTTAGCATATAGGGACGTCATGGAGGATCAGGCACAGAAGCACATTACCCGGCTGCTGGTGGAGTGGAAGACGGGGAACCGTGAAGCACTCGATCTGTTGATGCCGATGGTGTATCAGGAGTTGCGCAAGCTCGCCGATCACTATCTGCGGAACGAACGCGCGGATCATACGCTTCAGCCGACGGCACTCATTCACGAAGCCTATTTGCG
>JAEUQE010000317.1 GCA_016789785.1 Bryobacterales bacterium | reverse complement strand
GATGTTGACGCGCACGCTTCGCAAGCCGTGGGATCTGATTCGCGTGTAGGCGCATGCACGGCCATGTGATCAAGCCGATTCTGGCATAGTGGCACCATGAGGCTCCTTGTATCCCTCGGTCTCGCCATCCCGCTCGCAGCACAGGTTCCCGCATTCCCTGGAGCCGAAGGAGCGGGAGCACTTGCCAGCGGTGGCCGCGGCGGACGCGTGCATTACGTCGACAATCTCAACGCATCGGGTCCCGGCAGTTTCGCGGATGCGGTGAGCGGGCCGAGTCGCATCGTGCTGTTTCGTGTTTCCGGCATTATCGACTTTGGCGGAAAATCGATTCGAGTGGATCATCCCGGCATCACGATCGCAGGCCACACCGCACCCGGCGAAGGGATCTGTCTGCGCAACGGCAGTCTGCATATCACGGCGAGCAATGTGATTGTTCGTCATCTGCGCAGCCGCCGCGGGTTCATCCGCAAAGGAAACATGGGCGACGCGATCACCGCAAAGAGTCCGGATCAGCGGGACGTGATCCTCGATCATGTCTCGGCATCCTGGGCCACTGATGAGAACCTCACGGTTACCAATGGACAGAACATCACGGTGCAGTACTCCATCTCTTCGGAGGCGCTCGATTACTTCAACTTCAATCAAACACCACCCCGCCACGCCTTCGGTTCTCTGTTTGGCAGCCAGACGCCGGACGGCAGGATGACCATCCATCATTCGCTCTATGCGCATAACCGTTTGCGGAACCCCAGAACCACCGGTGGCGAACTCGGCGTGCCGCTGTTGGACTTCCGGAATAACGTCATCTACGACGCAAAGGAGTTGACCTCGCATACTGGCAGTCAGACGATTCATGCGAACTGGGTGGCGAACTACTTGAAGGATGGCCCATCCACAGGCAAGGAAGGCCACGACATCAAAGGCGTGCTGTTCACGTTCGCGGCCGGCGCAGATCATCGCCTCTATCTGAGTGGGAATCACATTGAGGGATATCCGGATCGGACCGCCGACAACTGGCTCGCTACGCGTGTGCAAAAATCGAGCACCTTCCAGCGTGTGGAGCATCCATTCCCCACCCCGAATGTCACCACCGGCACCGCGCTTGAGGCTCTCCGTGCAGTGCTCGACGATGCGGGTTGTACGTTGCCGTCGCGCGACGCCGTGGACCAGCGAATCATCAACGATGTCCGGCACGGCACCGGAGCGGTGATCAATTTCGAGACAGACCTGGATTCCGGCGCGCGATGGCCCGAGTACGCTTCGCTCGATGCGCCGCGTGATGCCGATGACGACGGATTGCCCGATGCATGGGAAGAATACTGGAAACTCGAAAAGGCCAATGAGGATGCCGATGGCGACGGGTACACCAATATCGAGGAGTACCTGAACAACACCAACCCCCGTGGCAATACAAAGCCGGTCGTTTTTGTTTCGGCGATCCATTCGCGAGCTTATCGCGGGGATGGCACGCCAGGAATGTTTCGAGTGCATCGCAGCGGACCATTGGGAGAGCCTCTGGAAGTTCGAGTGGCTGTGGACGGCGTCGAGCACACGATCACAATGCCTGCCGGCGTGCAGTGGGTGCAAGTGGAAGCAAAGCCTGTCGCAACAAGATCCCACTCCGTGATCAAGCCTCTGCCGCATAGTTCGTACGCAGTCGGTGTGCCCGCGGCGGCGATGGTCGTGATGGATGGCGGCACTCCTCCGCCATCGGCGCGATTCGAGGCGATCGACCCGAAAGGCGCGCCAGACGAAGAAGATCTACGGAGATCCAAGAAAGTGCTGGAAGACCATCAGCCGAAGCGGCGCGAGAAAATTCGCAACCGTGAGGAAGTGAAGCAGAAGGCGAGGAAGAAACAATGAGTCCACGATCGACCAGGCGAGGCTTCCTCATGGCCGCATGCGGCGCCGCAACTCTCGCGGGCGCGCCGCCGCTGAAGATCGTGTCGGTGAAAGCCGCACCATTACCTCTGCTTCCAACCTCGCGATTCGGCACTCGGCAATTCCACTCCGACCACGATCCCGCGCGATCGCGATGGTTCGGTCCGTTCTCGCAACTCGCCGGCGCGATCCTGGTGCAGATCCGCACCGATCAAGGCATCACCGGCTACGGCATGGGAGGTGGAGGCAGCGCCGCCGTGCACATCATTGAGCATCATCTGAAGGATCTGCTGCTCGGTGCGAACGCGTTGAACATTGATCTGTTGTGGCATCAACTCTATTCGTCATCCACATTCTATGGCAGACGCGGATTGCCCATCATGGCGATCAGCGGCATCGATCTCGCGCTGTGGGACATCGCTGGAAAGAGCGCCGGCAAGCCCGTATGGCAACTGCTGGGTGGCAAGGCAAAGGAGAAAGTCCCTGCCTACTACACAGGCAATCAGTTTCAGCGCGCCTATGATCTCGGCTTTCGGGCATTCAAGATGGGCCTGCCCGATGCGCCACTGGACAAAGAGAGCATGCTCAAGCTGATCGCGACGCTCAAGCAGGCCCGATCCATCATCGGCCCGGATTCGAAGCTCATGATCGACTGTCTGTGCCGCTGGAACGTGGAGTACACACTGGAGTTTGTAGAGCGCGCCGCCGAACTCAACCTCTACTTCATTGAGGAAGCGCTGCCACCGGATGACGTGGCTGGTTATCAAACGCTGATGGCGAAAGTGAAAGGGCCAAAGATCGCCCACGGTGAGCATGAGTTCACGCGGTTCGGATTTCAAGAGCAGATTCGCAATGGCACCGCACACATTCTGCAGCCCGATCTGACGTGGGGCGGCGGGCTGAGTGAGGGCGTCAAAATCGCGACCATCGCACAGCCGCACGGCATCCCAGTGATGCCGCATCGTGGCGGCAGTGTCTTCGGCATTCATCTGACTGTGTCGCATTCCAATTGCCCGATGGCGGAGAGTTTCGGCACCGGAGAGCCTGGCAATGAGATGATGGCTCGCCTCACGCCGCCTTTTCGCGACGGTTGCTATTGGCCGCCCGAGGCGCCCGGTATCGGCGCAGACCTGCCGGACGAAGTGGTACGAAAGCACTGCCCCACGCTTGCCTCTTAGCTTGTGCAACGTACGCGGTGAGCTATCATTGAGTGGTAAGTAGCGCTTTTTCCAGGTGGTTCCATGAAAGGTATTGTGCTCGCCGGCGGCACGGGCAGCCGCATGTTTCCGCTCACTAAGATCACCAACAAACATCTGTTGCCGGTCTACAACAAGCCGATGATCTACTACCCGATCCAGACGCTGGTGGACGCGGGGATCAACGACATTCTGCTTGTGACAGGCGGCCGGAATTCCGGCGATTTCCTGCGATTGCTCGCCAATGGCAAGGAGTTCGGCCTCAAGCATCTGAACTATACGTATCAGGAGGGCGAGGGCGGCATTGCCGAAGCTCTTGGGCTTGCGCAGCACTTTGCCGACGGCCAGAAGGTCTGCGTAATTCTCGGTGACAACATCATCGAAGGAAGTATCCGCCAAGCCGTGGAGGATTTCCGCAAGCAGGAGCGTGGAGCGAAAATCCTGTTGAAAGAGGTGACCGATGCCGAGCGCTTCGGCGTCGCTGAGCTTCGTGATGGGAAGATCGCTGGCATTGAAGAGAAGCCTCGCCGCCCGAAGTCGAATTACGCTGTGACGGGCATTTACCTTTACGACGAAACGGTATTTGAAAAGATCAGCAACGTGGTGCGCTCACAGCGCGGCGAACTCGAGATTACCGACGTCAACAACGCCTACGTGCGCGAAGGGACCATGACCTTCTCCTTCCTCGAAGGATGGTGGACCGACGCGGGCACCTTCGATTCGCTGCTGCGCGCGACGAATCTGGTGGCGGACACGGAGCGCAAGCGTGACATGGCGTTGATCGCGCAGAGCGGCGCGGTTGCCGACGAAGACTGAAATTTTCAAGACGGAGTCCTTCCCCTTCATGAAGCTGTTGGTTACGGGCGGAGCCGGGTTCATCGGATCCGCATTCATTCGCCTGGTAGTGCGTGAGTTCAGCAAGTATCAGGTGCTAAATCTCGACAAGTTGACCTATGCGGGCAATCTGGAAAACCTCGCTGAGATCGCCGGCTCGCCACGATACCGCTTTGTTCGCGGTGACATCGCGGACACGGACTTCGTGATGCAACTGGTCGCCGAAGAGAAGCCCGACGCGATTGTGCACTTCGCCGCTGAAAGTCACGTGGATCGCAGCATTCTTTCGCCTGAGCCCGTGGTGCGCACCAATTTCTTCGGCACGTTCTCACTGCTCGAAGCCGCGAAGCGCAATGGAGTGGAGCGGTTCCTCCATGTTTCCACCGACGAGGTCTACGGCAGTTTGGAAGAGCCTCTCGAAGCCGATGAGAACTATCCGCTGAAGCCCTCAAGTCCCTACTCTTCATCGAAGGCGGGATCCGATTTGCTCGCGTTGAGTTACTACACCACCTTCAAGTTGCCCGTAATGGTGACGCGCGCATCGAACAACTACGGGCCGTATCAGTTTCCCGAAAAGCTGATTCCGCTGATGATCTCCAACGCACTGGAAGACAAGCCGCTGCCCATCTATGGCGACGGCATGCAAGTGCGTGACTGGCTGTTCGTGGAAGATCACTGCCGCGCAATCGCAGCGGTGTTGGACAAAGGCCGCGCGGGCGAGATCTACAACGTCGGTGGCAGCCTTGCATTGCCCAATCGCGACGTGGTGAAGCAGATTCTCGCGATCACCGGCAAGCCGGAAACCCTGATGACAACAGTGAAGGACCGTCCGGGGCACGATCGTCGCTATGCGCTCACCAGTGAGAAGACCACGCGAGAGACGGGATGGGCGCCGCGCGTTCCCTTCGCGGAAGGGCTCAAACTCACCGTGAAGTGGTATCAGGACAACACCGAGTGGGTACGCCGCGTGAAGAGCGGCGAGTATCAGCAGTACTACGATTTGAACTACGCCGGACGGTAAGCTTCATCGCGCCGGCAGCCGTACATCTCGACGTTCGCGGCGCGAGTGCGACCATCCGGGGCGAGCGGCTGGCCTACGTAGTATGATGTCTGCTTCATGATGCGAAGCAGTCTCCTCATTCTCCTTCTCGCGAACCTTGCGGGCGCGCAAACCTACGATGTGCTGCTGAAAGGCGGCCACGTCATCGATCCGAAGAACAACATCAATGGCGTGATGGATGTCGCAATCTCCGGCGGCAAGATCGCCAGGGTTGCGGCGGGCATTCCGGCATCCGATGCACGCCGTGTTGCCGACGCGACAGGACTCTACGTCACGCCCGGGCTCATCGACATCCACGTCCATGTCTACGCCAACACTGGCCTGCCCGGGGTGCTCACAGGCGATTCCAGCGTCGCGCCCGATGCCTTCTCGTTCCGCTCCGGCGTCACCACCATGGTCGACGCGGGCACTGCCGGATGGCGCAACTTCCCGGACTTCCGCAAGAAGATCATCGATCGTGCCAGAACCCGCGTGCTGGCGCTGATCAACATCGTGGGCGGAGGCATGGGGCCGAACAACGAACATGATCCCGCCGATATGGACGCCGAGGCTACGGCGAAGATGGCAAAGGCGCATGCCGACGTGGTGGTCGGCTTCAAGACGGCGCACTACAAGGGAGACGGCTGGCCGGCGGTGGATGGCGCGGTGAAGGCCGGTCAATTGACGGGCCTGCCGGTGATGGTGGACTTCGGCTACATCGACAAGCAGCGCAATCTCAACGCTCTGTTCATGGACAAACTGCGGCCGGGAGACATCTACACGCACTGCTACTCCGGCCATCGCGACGAAGTAGTGAATGGCAAGCTCAATCCGGCGATGGTTGCGGGCCGCAAGAGAGGCATCATCTTCGATGTCGGCCATGGCGGCGGCAGTTTCTATTGGAACGTCGCGGTGCCGGCGTTTGATGCCAAGTTCTATCCCGATTCCATCTCCACGGATCTGCACACGGGCAGCATGAACGCCGGTATGAAGGATATGACCAACGTGATGTCGAAGATCCTGAACATGGGCATTCCGTTGGCCGAAGTGATCAAGATGTCGACGTGGAATCCCGCGAAGGAGATCAAGCGCGAAGAACTCGGGCACCTCACCGTCGGTGCGGAGGCGGATGTCACGGTGCTGCGTGTGGAGAAAGGCGACTTCGGCTTCCTTGACTCGGCCGGCGCCAGGAAGAGCGGGACGCAGCGCCTGGTCGCGGAGGTGACGTTGCGCAAGGGCAACATCGTGTGGGATCTCAACGGACGCGCCGCCACCGATTGGACGAAGTTCCGCTATCGCCCGCGCCCGCAGTAGCCGCCGCGCGCTAACCTGGAGGCGTGAAAGCACTCGTAAAAAAGGAAGCACGCCCCGGGTTGTGGCTTGACGACATCCCGGAGCCTTCTTATGGAATCAACGATGTCCTCATTCGCGTCAAGAAGACCGGGATCTGCGGAACCGATGTGCACATTTACAAGTGGGACGAATGGGCGCAACGAACCATTCCGGTGCCCATGGCGATCGGCCATGAGTTCGTCGGCGAAATCGTCGCCGTCGGCTCCAACGTGTCCGACTTCCATCCCGGCGAGATTGTATCGGGCGAAGGCCATGTCACATGCGGGCGTTGCCGCAACTGTCTTGCCGGGCGCCGTCATCTCTGCAATCACACGCAAGGCATCGGAGTGAATCGTGCCGGCGCGTTCGCTGAATATATAGCGTTGCCGATGACCAATATCTGGCGCCACTGGGACCGTGTGCCGCTCGATGTCGCCGCGATCTTCGATCCCTTCGGCAATGCGGTGCACACAGCGCTCTCGTTCCCTTTGCTTGGTGAAGATGTGCTGATCACCGGCGCCGGCCCCATTGGCATCATGGCCGCCACGGTGGTGCGCTATTCAGGAGCACGCCATGTCGTGATTACCGATCTCAATCCGTGGCGCTTGGAACTTGCCCGCAAGGCTGGCGTGACCATGGCAGTGAATCCCAAGGAGACGCCACTGGCCGAGGTGCAGAAGCAACTCGGCATGAAGGAAGGCTTCGACGTTGGGCTTGAGATGTCCGGCTCGGAAGCTGCCTTCGCGGGCATGATCGACAACATGGCGCACGGGGCGAAGATCGCGCTGCTCGGCATTCCTCCCGGCAAGATGGCCATCGATTGGAATAAGGTCATCTTCAACATGCTCACCATCAAGGGCATTTATGGCCGCGAGATGTATGAGACCTGGTACAAGATGTCGGTGATGGTGGAACAGGGTCTCGACATCACACCCGTAATCACCCATCACTACGCCTATCACGAGTTCGAGAAGGGCTTTCAGGCCATGATCTCTGGTGAGTCCGGCAAAGTAATTCTCGACTGGAGCATGTAACGCATGTACGGAGCCATTCGTGAGCACCTGACCGCGCAGATTCAGGAGATCCGGTCCGCCGGCCTTTACAAGAGCGAACGCGTGATCGACACGCCGCAGTCACCGCACATCCGCACGGCCGACGGCCGGCAGGTGCTGAACCTGTGCGCCAACAACTACCTGGGTCTCGCCGATCATCCCGCCATCCTGCGCAGCGCTCAACAGGCACTTGAAAGATGGGGCTTCGGCATGGCCAGCGTTCGCTTCATCTGCGGCACGCAGACCATCCACAAGCAACTGGAGCGCCGCATCAGCGATTTTCTCGGCATGGAGGACGCGATCCTCTATTCGAGTTGCTGGGATGCCAATGGTGGAGTCTTCGAAACCATCCTTGGCGCTGAAGACGCCGTCATCTCCGATGAGCTGAATCATGCGTCGATCATCGACGGCGTGCGGCTGTGCAAAGCGCAACGCCTTCGCTACAAGAACTGTGACATGGCGGATCTCGAAGAGCGGCTCAAGGAAGCGTCAGGGGCGCGCTTCAAGCTGATCGTGACCGACGGTGTGTTCTCCATGGACGGCTACATTGCACCGCTCGCGAAGATCTGCGATCTGGCCGAGAAGTACGATGCCATGGTGATGGTGGACGATTCGCACGCGGTCGGCTTCATCGGCACAACCGGACGCGGAACACCGGAGCACAACGGCGTGA
>JAEUQE010000316.1 GCA_016789785.1 Bryobacterales bacterium | reverse complement strand
CGGACTGTTCGGCGATTTCACCGCCGTCAGGTTCCCTCCATTGGGCCACTGCGTCGGGTCCTGCGCACCCATGATCAGCGACACCAGATACACCGCAAACCACCCCCGCTGCACCTTCGTGCCTTCGCAGAATCGCGGCCGGCCACGTTCACCGCCGTCGTCAAATAGTATTGCGCGCTGAAGTGGGCCGTGTAGATGGCCGACACCGAAGACGCCGTAATGGTGTGCGATTGCGCACCGCCGTCAGACCAATTGACGAACGCGTACTGTGCCCCGGTTCCACTTTGTGCGGCCCCCGCAGGAGAAATCGTATGGCTCGTTCCTGGTGTCCATAGGAATGTGCATGGCGCTGTGCACGCTACGCCGTCCACAGTCAGCCCAAGCCCGCTGGGTGCGGTCATGATTGTGGTCGTCACGCCGCTCCCCATCATCTGCGGTGGTCCCACGCTCACAAACGTCCCGGGCGAACTCTGGTATCCTGCCAGAATGCAGTAAGCAGGTCCCTCCAGCCCGACGACGCGCAAGCGTGAATGTCGTCTGACAGGTTTCCAGGGGAGCCTCCTCCCATGCAGCCTGAACTTCTTCGGGTGCAAGTTCTGGCTCCTCCATCGTATTCGGCAGGACCATTCTGACTGAGACGAGCCTCTTCAATGTCTTCTGACGTCTCGAACGCGCCTTAGGAACATCGCGATAACGCCTCCATTGTATCCTTATGAAAGGACAGTAGTTCCTGATATAGCTCAACAATTGCTCCAGGCACCACGGCCTCGGGAGATGCTGACTCAGGTTCCTGAGATCTCACGTAGTGTTGGAACTCTTTTCGCTGATGCGGAAACTTCATGTAGGTAGACAAGCGGCACACTTGTTCGACAAAAGAAGCGCAAGCATAACCAAACGTCAACACCGGACATTTCTTCTCTGAAATGATAGCTAACGCACGCCGATTGTATGCGTACCAGAGCTGCAATCCAGCTTCAATAGGCATCGCATTACGTCGCCTAAGAGACGCCGCAACACGCACTGGATCGCGAATGATGACAATGGGTTCCACTTCGGGCAGTGTATCTTCCCAGCCCTGAAATGTCAGGAGCGTCCTTGGATCCTTGAAGCCCCAGACATCATGCTTCGAATGGCTCTCAATGATCGTCTTTTGGATCAAGCGGTGTGGATACGTCCATAGCACCGACCTAGGTGGAGCGGACCAAGTGCCACCGTTGCAGTGAAGCAGGTCTTCGTGCATGAGCGTGATCGTCGGGTCTTCACACCATCCCTTCGGAGTATCCCGCGATTCGCGGTTGACGTGTCCAAGTTGCACACCACACTCCTCAAGGCAACCAATCAGCGCGGAGGTCCCGCTTCGATGCATGCCGAGCACCATGATAACTCGTTGCGTCATAACACCTTGTATTGGAGCGTGTAGCCGCAACCGCCCCCTTTTCTGGGTATGTTCTAGCTGCTGGTTCCACAATGCACACCTTGTGCGGGCAGGTGCACTTCGCCCGTCATATAACATTGAACGCGTTGGCAAACCCTAATGCATGGTCGTCTGTAGATCTTAGTAGGCAATATCTCCAGCGATAGACTCCTTGCATTACATGACCCTCGACCACAAAGGAGACCCTCCGCTTGAGCCGGTCTATCTGACCACCGACGTGCATACGGCTAACGTCCTTTACGATGAAGAGCCCATCCGCCACTCGCAGCAAGCCGTTCGATAGTGGCAAGGCTATGACGGGCGGCTTCAGCTTGCAAAGCCGTATACGGGTGAGTGTGCTCTCCATGCCAGTCGAGGAATATACGATCTCATCGCACAGGAAAGGAAGACGCACTCCGATGGAAGTTGTATGATCATTGTCCACCACCCATTCCAAATCGATCATCTGATAGGAAAGATCGTCGGATTCGCGTATCCCGACCAGCCTTCCTGGTCCAACAACATCCGCAGTAAGCCACGGTGCATCAGCAATAGTGGTACAAGCAGCTTCGTACAACGAAGGGTGCGTCAGAGTAACGTCTAGTTGATAGTCACCAATCAACCTCTGAGCCCGATTCACCGTCTCGTTAGCGGCTTCGACAACTGTTTGGATACCGCTGGAGGTTGGTATTGGAAGCGGACCCAAAGCGCCGCTGCATTCCGCATATAGCTGACACATCCATGCGTCATCAAGCGCAGCCTGAACGTCTGGCGTCTTCTCGCCGAGACTGAGTTCCACTTGCCGTAGGCGTTGTCGCGACTTCGAGACGAGAGCGAGCACATCCGTCGAGTTCTCCCACGGCAACTGGTGCTGGCCCATCCAACACAAGACACCGCTGTGTTGCCGACAGTTCCACGCACCCTCCACAAGCGCGGGCAAAGACTGCGGGTGAGCATCGCGGATCGCGTCAACGTAATCGCCGACGGACACCAGCCTAAACCCGGCCTCTTGCAGCCCCTTCAGGTGCTCCTCCATCACGCGGAGCCACGCTGGATCAAGAAAAAACTTGCCGCCATCGGAGGGAACTCCCATCGCAGCGAAATGGCAACCATCACCCATATGATACCAATACCACTCGACATCCTCGAAAGTCCCGCGCCGGGCAGGACACAGGTCCTCGCGAGACACCAAGTTCGCACGTTGTGTTTGGGCGACCCGCTCTTCTTGATGTTTCGGCAACCGCAACTTAGGTAGCACCTCGTGGGTACCTGCAAGACGTCGTGCTAACTCGTTTAGTAGGTGATTCGAGCCTGCAATTACTCTGACGTCACCGACGGAATATAGCGGGGCGCACAGGGGCGCGTCCACAAAGTATTGCACATACTCATCCTTGCACAAGAAGAAATCGAAGTGCTTCGCAAGAATGTTAATGCCGTGTCCGAAAAACGCCTCCTGCGACAGAAACACTCTTGCAGGTTCCAGTCCAAGCGCCCTTACACGTCGCCTATTCAGCTCGGCGGATGTCAGGAGGTCATGCCCCGGATAAGCAACCCATAGAGCAGGAGTGTATGTTCCAGATATTAGTTCGACTTGAGATCTATATATCAACTTCTTCAGACTGGCCAGTAGGCCAGGGTAAAATGAAGCGATAAACTCTAGTGTTATGCCACACATCTCTATCGACACGTGCCAATCTGGATGCTTATCCAACACGCTGACAAAGGGCTCAATCCCCTCGGTGCAGACACGATGGTAGCTTTGGTGGTGTCCTAGGTTCCAATGAGTGTCAAACGAAAATACTCCGAGTGCGGCTTTCATGTGAGTAGAATAGAAGTTCAGCTTACAGCGCAGCACCAAAGAACTTCTCGACGTCCCTCTTGTTAGCACCCGAGTATGCACCTAGCCACCGTTTCAGAACGTCACCTCGCGGGGACAGGACAATTGTCATAGGCGTGCTTCCAAGTCTTAAGAGCGCAAACGTGCGTGGGTCGAGTTTGGTGTACACAGGTATCGGAAGCCTGTGCTCTGCAGCGTAGGATGCCGGCTCCTCGCCAGCGTCAAGGAAGATAAAATCGAATCGATTTGACGTTTGTCGATAAAGAGATTCGAATGCTGAAGCGTTGCGTTTACACCAAACACAGTTCGCGCTGAAAACATACAATACCGAGGGACGGTCTTGTGAGAGCGTGACCGATACGGCGCGGCCTTCAGGCGTGAACATCTCTAGCTTTGGGTCAATTGATGTCGTTCCTGCAGCGTAGGAGCGGAGACGCTGCAATTCCTTCAAGAGAAGGACGTTGAACAGGAGAGAGAGCAAAGTAATCCCTATCGGAACACTCCTAAGCAATCCCTGCAACATGGGCCCTCCAGCGGGGAATCAATATCAGGCGCGTATGCCCTTCACATCCTAGTCTCGTTCGGCCTTGCTCGGAATATGAAAAGTGGGCGGCGGAATAGGAAGACGGCGGCAGAGGTTCTTAAGTTCGTCGAATCCATCTGGGTCGTGCCCATGGTGGTGGGTGTAGGCCCTTTGTGCGAAATCCAGAACACCCGCGCGCTGACCATTAGAGAGAGCTTCGAGGCCGTCGTAGACAGCCGCGCGAACATAGTGGTAAATTGAAGCACTCTGCCAGCCTGGCTTGCCTTCCTCCTTTATGCTGTAGGCAGTCCAATAAGAAAGTCGACCATCATTTGGGTTCAGGGCCAACGCGCGGGAGAAATGCTGCTGCGCTGTTGTGAAGTTCCCTGATCGCATGGAGTGCCAGCCCAGCCCTTTGTAGGCCGTGGCTTGAATTGAGGCCCAGGCCGCATCGCTCACATCGTGTGGTCGGGGGCGAGATAGTAGTTGTCGAGCGCTGGACTCCACAGCAACTAACATCTCTCTCGTGGGCCCTGCCTCTTTCGGACTATTTAGAAGTGAACGCAGATGACTGTACTCAGACATCACGTTTTCAGCAAGCAATCCCGAACTCATCAGCGTGAGAAGTGTGAGTGTGATCATAACGGATGAACTTCTGGGGTCTGACCAGGGTTGTCCAATGCAGACCGATTAGCACCAGCAATAGCAGCGCCATTTGTAGATTTCACTCGGGGGGTCTGGACATGTGAGATCGCAGATCCCAAAGCTCTGGGGACAAGCAGGAGCCCCACTGCAATCGACCGACGAGAGGTATGTGTGGCAGCAGTAGTCTGAATCCGGCATGGCGCGAGCCGAAGACGGAGGATGCCAGAGCTGCACCGCACTGATTCCGGAAACTACCAAGGCAACTCCTTGGATTAAGGACTTGGTCCGATGCGAAAAGATCATTTCGGACCTCCTTGCATAGCGCGCTTTTTGGTTATGCGTATGGACGATTCAACGCCAGCAGGCTGAGGTTAACACGGAATCGCTACATCGTCAACAAGAAACTCCAGGATGGAGACTAAAAAAATCGGGCAGTTGTGATTTCGACAGGTTCTGCGCAGTGGACTCTGGATTGCCGGTGGATTAGGAACACAGACCCGAAGTTCTCTACCGATAATCGCTGAGCGCTGGACATCCCGCACTCATCGGCGTGAAATCACGCACATGAAGCAGCATTGCAGGCTTTACCCCTGACTCTTTCTGGACCTTCTCAACCTAGCTAGCTAGAGGGCACTTAAGTGGATTTTTGGGGCTCTGGCCTGGCCCACCGCAGTTATACCGCCGGGAAGCCACTTTCAGGGTTTCGACCCGCGCAGAATGCAGGGCCTCGTGATCCTACAACAGCACCATTCCAATGGTGCCCCCCATTCCTCCGAAAACCGGTGTTGTTAGGCTGCCGATTCCACAGCGGGTTGCGACTTCGTCTCTCTAGCGAAGCCGCGTGGGATTCGTGAGGTACCCTTCGGCACACATATCATCAATCTTCTGCCGACTTCGAGGCGCGTGGTGATACAGAACAGCTTCGGTTATGGCACGCTGCGATCAGCGACGCGGAAGTCGCCATTGATGTAGTCTTGTGTTGCCCTCCATATCCCGGGAGGCAGCGCCCTCAGCCTCGCCGTGCCCCGATTCACTGCGTCTGCCTTCTCCGCCTCGAACTGCTGGACCATGCTCGCCACAGGGGGCATTTCGTATCGGGCCCGCATGTTCGCGTGGGCCTGCTCCTTCCGTTCGATCGCACGCAACTCCGCCCCTACCGCGGCAGTGATGGTCGCAACCTGTTGATGTTCTCCCGGCGTCATTCGCAGTACCGCAGCCGCCTTTCGGTCTAAATCGACGGCCTCATTCGGTGACCTCCGCGCCTTCGTCGTCGCGAGCCAATTCGAAAGACCGTGATGAAAGTAGAAAAACTGCCGGTACAGTCCGGCATGATCGGGCGGCAACAGGTTGGTCAGTGCCTTTTGTCCCGAGGGAACGGCCGGTTGGGCAAGAACGAACATCGGCGGCCCGCCCGCGATCAGGAAAGTTACAACCGTTACATAAATTCGGATCATTGGAATACCCCACTCAACACGACACGGTCTCAGTCGCCGATTGCGAAAACCCACATCGCCCAACTCCTTGTGCGTTACGCGGGACAGGCGCTTGTTTAGCTCGCTCACGGCGCCAGCAAAGCTCGTAACTACTCCGTACTAAGTGGTTCCCTCCTCCAAGTACCTGCCAACGGGAGGTGTCCATTTCGCGGGTGCGTGCTCAGCGTTCGCGTCAAAAGAAAAGGAATCGCCCTTCTTACGCTCGCGATCAACTGCTTAACTTCTGGCAACTACAGGTGACTTGTCCATGATCGAGATCCTGTCGGGCCCTAATCAGGCACTCATGCTTCTGGCCGTCGAATCGCAAGCACGGGCTTACAGGATAGAGACAACAACTGTATATCGATAATCGCTGAGCATTCTCGCACACCCATGGTGCGTAAAACGGCGCACATCGACCAAACGCCTCGGATTACTCCTATCAAAGCATGGTCCACAATATCGACTTACTCCTTTTCAGTTCTGAAAACGCGTGAAATAGCCACCGATGCCTTGCGAGGCTGCGGGAGCGAGTGTTCCGTTCACCGGATTTTGGACGCAGTGCCACTGGCAGTGGTTCCAGAAGTCCTGGTACGGCTGGAGATCCCGGGTGTGTGGTGCGCCAGTCGCCCGCGCAAGTTCATCGCCGGAGAGCGCGCTCCTCCGCGCACACGACTACACTACAGATCTGAACACCCAACCTTCTGCGTTCACCGCACTTCCCGAACTCGATCTCTCTTGTTTGCAACGCCGATCGCTCAAATCCGGCCAGACACCCGCAGGCCCCATGCTACGGTCGAATCGGAGGCAATCCCTCCAAATCCCAACAAGGAGCACTTCCATGGACAATTTCACGACTTCCGCAGCGAAACTCGCGGCCAATGCCGCCAATGCACAAAAATCCACCGGCCCCACCTCCGCCGACGGCAAGGAAAAGGCCTCTCAGAACGCCCGTAAACACGGACTCTCCGGCGCGAAGTTCTTCTGCCCCGAACACCTCCGGCCCCTCCTCGCCGAGATCGAAGACGAATACCGGCAGTCCATCCGCCCCGTCGGCTTCCTCGAAGAAGACTCCCTCCTCCAACTCCGCAACGCGCGCTTCAACATGGAACGCGCGCAGATCCTCATGGAAGAACTCGGCCGTGAAGCCGACTCCCGAGGCGCCGACCCGCTCGCCGACCCCGACACGCGCAAGGACTACCTTCTCTATCAGCGCTACTTCAATCAGAACCGCTCAGCCATGCAAGCCGCCATGCGCGAACTCCGCAAACTCCAGTCCGAGCGTGTCCTTCGCGAACAGCACAATGCTCACGAACGTTTTCCAGGACTCGCCGACCTCGGCCCCACCATGCGGCTCTATCACCAACACATGCGCGATAGGCAGCAGATCGAGCAACTCAAGGCAAAACAGGCACTTCACGCAATGATGGAAGGTCCGCTGCCCGGCGAGCCCGGCTACCGTGCCGACCTCGATCCCGCCAACCAAACAAACCCACGCCACACCAGAGCCGCTTGAAAATCGCCGGAACGAATCCCATTTCGAGGAGAAATCACATCAATCCGATCCACGAAAACACGCCAGCCACCCCGTCCACCGGTCTCCACTTCACCGCTCCATCACGAGCAGTGTCTCCGATCTTCTCCTTGCCGCCGAAACGTGGCCGTCGCTAGCGCCGGTCCGCCACTTATTCAAGCAAAAAAGGATTCACAATGATGGGATACGCTAAACTTACTGGTGATGCCGCTGGCAAGCCTCTCCGATCCCGCGAAAGCCGCCGAAATCCGCGGCCGCATCGCGCGTCTGCGCCCCGATTCGCCGCGCCAGTGGGGCCGGATGACGCCCCAGCAGATGATGTGTCACCTCACGGACAGTTATCTGAGTGTCATGGGACTCCGCGGGACTCCTCCAGTAAGTCAGCGCAGCAGGATCATCAAGTGGCTGGCGCTCTATCTTCCGCTCCCCTGGATGAAAGGGGTACCCACTCGCGACGAAGTCGACCAGGAGAAAGGCGGAACGGCCCCATCCACCGATTTCGAGGCCGACCGCCGCAAACTCCTCGCCGTCCTCGACCGCTACACCGCCAGCACCCGAGACTTCTCGTTTCGCGAGCATCCCATCTTCGGCGCCATGTCGGA
>JAEUQE010000315.1 GCA_016789785.1 Bryobacterales bacterium | reverse complement strand
CCCTGGGCGAGGGTCTTCGCATCCCAGAAGAATGGCAGGCCAGGCGGAGCGCCACGAAGATACGGCCGATAGGGGGCAAGCGTGGCGGCGATTCGCTGAAGATTCTCCGGAGTCCTGCGATAAACGACGTCGATGCCCTGAGTGGATCGCGCCGATCCATGGGCGGCCGCAGCAACGCCGCCGACGATGATGAACTCCACGCCGCCGTCCACCAGCACTTTCAGCGCCCGGGCCAGATCGATCATGGCTTCTTCGTGCGGGCGCGTTCGAACTCGGCATGCAGGTGCATCATGTCCTGGAGCCGCTGCAGGCGCTCGGTTGGGGTGAGCTTCAGGAGCGCACGGATCAGCGTACGGTCCACGTCTTTCTTGTAGACTTCGATTACGGGATCGACGTAGCGTTCCGGCGCGGAGGGACTGTCCACAGGTTCCAGTGAAACAGAGCGAGCGCCAGGATGCAAGCAAGAGTCGGCGTGACTGTGCCTATGTATCAAAACGTGGGCGGGACTCATGCCGTTTCCCGAACAAATCGGCGACGTCCGCCCCATAGGAGAGCACTAGAGGCCGCTCTCTAGGGTGCGCTTTGCCGAAATCGGATACGGTCTTCCTCGACGATCCACAACTCACCCTCCGGACTGCGATGGCGAAGGGCGATGGCCGCTCTTTGAAGCACGGCGACAACGTTGGCTTTGTCCTGCTGCTTGAGCCGAAGCACGATCAGGCCTGCGTGATCCCCGGGGGCATAGGCTCGGATGTTTGCAAAATCCAAGTCCGCAGTGACAAGAACACGATGGTCACTTCGGACGCGGCTGGCGATCGTCGCATCTTCGGCGCCGCCAAGGTTTTCGTCCCAAATGGTGTCCGCCTCGAAGCCAGCATCGCGGAAAACCGCGGCCGCTTCGATGGGGAGGTTTTCATCGGTCTTGAACTTCACGTGCCCATCTCTACAGGAAGGCTCATCATCCCTTCGCGCGCCAACTCGGCGGCGTAGGCGAGAGCGGCGTCAATATCGGAGTGTCCCAAAGATGGGTAGCTTTTCAGGATTTCCGCGCGCTGCCGCCCGGCAGCAAGATTGTCCAGGACCACCGACACCATGATCCGCGTGCCGCGAATACAGGCCTTTCCGTGACAAACGGATGGGTTCACGCTGATCCGCTCTTTCCAGTTCTCCATATCGCTGATTCTACCGCCTCTTCCCGAGCAGCGCCCGCGCAGGCTTGCTGCTGGTGAGGAACCGGTCTGGAGGCTCCTGCGCCTTGGGCCGCGCGTCTGGCGATACGACTCCCACCAGCCCACTACTTTTCGCCAAACTCCCGTCAATCCGGTCCGCCTGTGTCTGGCGTGGGCGCCACGAAAAATCTTACGACACCAAATCGAAAATGAAGACGTCTAAATCCCTATAGTGCCCTGTGGTATTCTAGTGACCAAAACCGGGAGCGGCCTTTGATGGGCATCCGAAGTGGCTTGTTCGCGCTCGCAGCAGTGTTTGTGCTGCTCGGTGTGGGCTACGCCTTCCAACAACAGTTCCAACAGCCTCGGCAACGGATGTTCTTCGAAGAAGACGACACTCCCCTTCCGCTTCCCTCCGACGCCGGCGAAAAGACGGAGTACGTTTTTGCGCGTCTGCGCTATCCCTCGTTTCGCGGCGGCCCCATGAGCTGGTCGATGCGCGGAAACTGGACCGTCGATTATCCGAAGGCCGACCGTCAATTCGTGCAGGGCGTCCGCCGCCTCTCGCGCATTCATTCCCGATCTGTGGAGCATGTAGTCGATCTGGAAACCGACGACCTTTTCAACTACCCCTGGATTTACGTTGTCGAACCGGGGCACTGGGATCTGCCCGACAATCAGGCGCGCAAGCTGCGCGAGTACCTGATGCGCGGCGGCTTTCTGATGACGGACGATTTCCACGGCACCTTCGAATGGGATATTTTCACGGCTTCGATGAGCCGCGTGTTTCCCGACCGGCCGATCGTCGATATTGAGAACAAAGACGCCATCTTCCATGTGCTGTATGATCTCGACGAGAGGTTTCAAGTGGCGGGCATCATCCGCTACTACACGGGCCGCGACTGGGAGTATGATGGCGTGGAAGCCAAGTGGCGGGGGATTTACGACGACCGTGGAAGAATTATGGTCGCCATCTGCCACAACATGGATCTTGGAGATGCTTGGGAGTGGGCAGACGCGCCCGAATATCCCGAGCGGTTTGCGTCGCTCGCATATCGCGTCGGAATCAATTACATTATCTACGCGATGACGCACTAGAATAGGAGTCCGTTCCGGCGCAACCATGTTCGACTTCTTCTTCAACTACCCGGCCCCGGTGTTCTCCAAGGGCAAGATTGTACTGCTGGGCTCGTGGCCGGTGTGGGTGTTGATTCTGCTGATCCTCGGCGGAGCGGCACTGCTCGGCTACGCGGCGTGGCAAAAGCGAAATCTTGCGGCCGGGCGTGTGCGGGGCATGCGATTGGCGGCCATCTGGGCACTGCAGGCAGCGATGCTGGCGTTGCTATTGCTGATGCTATGGCAGCCGGCGTTGAGCGTGGCCACACTGAAGCCGCAACAGAACATTGTCGCCGTGGTGCTGGATGATTCGAAGTCGATGTCGCTGGTTGAGAACGGGGCCTCGCGCAAGCAGCAGGTGCTGGATGTGCTCAACAAGGGAATGCTGGCGGATCTGCAGAAGAAGTTCCAGGTGCGGCTGTACCGCTTCGACGGCAAGCTGGAGCGAATTGAGAAGCTGGATGAGTTGAAGGCGGAAGGCTCGGCCACGCGAATCGGCGACAATCTGGCGCAGGTTGTGGCGGAGTCGGCCACGCTGCCCATCGGCGCGGTGGTGCTGATGAGCGATGGCGCGGACAACTCGGGCGGCATTGATCTGGACACGCTGAATCTGCTGAAGCGGCAGCGCATTCCGGTGCATGCGGTCGGCGTGGGGCGCGAGAAGTTCGACAAGGATATCGAAGTCACGGACGTTCAGCTTGCGCCGCGGGCGCTTGAGGATTCGCGCGTGAGTGCCGCGGTCACCGTGAAGCAGCGGGGCTACGACAATGCAAAAGCGCGGATCACGGTAAAGAGCGATTCGAGCACGCTCACGTCGCAGGAGATCACTCTCAAAAGCGACGGCGCTCTGCAGACCGAAGCGGTCGTCTTCAATACGGGCAGCGCCGGGCTGAAGAATCTGCGCGTGGCGGTGGAGCCGCTGGCGCAGGAAGAGAATCCGAACAATAACTCGGTGAGCCGCATTGTGAACGTGGAAAACCGCAAGCCGCGCATCCTCTACATTGAGGGCGAACCGAAATGGGAGTTCAAGTTCGTCCGGCGCGCGGTGGAGGAGGATCGCAGCCTCACACTGGCCACCATCATTCGCACCACGCAGAACAAGATCTACCGGCAGGGGATCAACAACCCGGCGGAACTGGAGCAGGGCTTTCCTTCGAAGGTGGAAGAACTGTTCGGATATCAGGGCATCATCGTCGGCGGCGTGGAAGCCGGGTACTTCTCGGTGACGCAGATGGAGATTCTGAAGCAGTTTGTGGACCGGCGCGGCGGCGGACTGCTCTTCATGGCCGGACGCGGAGGACTTTCCGAAGGTGGTTGGGGACGATCGGCGATGGCGGAGATGCTGCCTGTGGTGTTGCCGGACCGGAAGTCGACGTTCCGCAGAGATCCCGCGCTGGTCGAATTGACGCAAGCCGGCCGCGACAGTCTGATTTGCCGTTTGGAAGAGAATCCCGAGAAGAACGTGGAGCGTTGGAAGAAGTTGCCGCAACTGGCTGATTATCAGGATGCGGGGACACCGAAACCCGGCGCACTCACGCTGGTGGACGCGCTGCCTTCCTCCGGGGGCAAGCTGCCGTTGCTGGTGACTCAGAACTACGGGCGCGGCCGCGTGGGAGTATTCGCGACGCAGGGAAGCTGGCGGTGGCAGATGCTCCAGCCGGTAGCCGATAAATCCCACGAGATGTTCTGGCAGCAGTTGTTGCGATGGCTTGTGCAGGACACTCCAGGCCGTGTGATCGCGCTGACGCCGAAACCGGTGTTGGCCGATGAGACGAAATTGGTACTGCGGGCCGATGTTCGTGACAAGAACTATCTGCCCGCGGCGGATGCCAAGGTTACGGCGAACGTGATTGGCCCGGGCGGCGCCGCTGAGCAATTGGAGCTTTCGCCCGATCCGCTAACGCCCGGCGCGTATGTCGTCGAGTGGCGCGCGGAGAAAACGGGCGCCTACGTGGCCGAAGTGCTGGCCAAGCGAGGCGAGGAGGAGATGGGCCGCGATGTGGTGAACTTCCGCCGCGAAGATGGAGTGGCGGAGTACTTCGGCGCGGAGCAGAATCGCGAGTTGCTGGAGAAACTGGCGGCGGAGACGGCGGGCGCGTATTATCCCGTGTCGAATCTTGCGAAGTTGTCCGAGCAGATCTCCTACTCGGAGGCCGGCATCTCCATGCGGGAGACGAAGGATCTGTGGAACATGCCGGCGTTCTTTCTGCTGCTGCTGTTGATGCGCGCGGGCGAGTGGCTGCTGCGCCGCAAGTGGGGTGTCGTATGAGGGTCCTGCTGCTGTTTGCGCTGGCCGCGTGCGCGGAGGCCGGAACTTACTATGTGACGGTGGCGGGCCTGGGCGGCGAGCCTGAATTCGAACAGCGATTCACGGGTCTGGCCAAGGAGATCGACGGATTGCTGAAGCAATCGGCGGGCGCGGCCCGGATCGAGACCTTGAGCGGGGCCACTGCGACGAAAGCGAGGCTGTCCGAGGTGTTGCAGAGCATGGCGCGCGGAGCGAATGCGCAGGATGGCCTGGTCATCATGCTGATCGGGCACGGAACGTTCGATGGCGCCGACTACAAGTTCAATCTTCCGGGCCCGGATGTTTCCGCATCCGAACTGGCGGGATTCATGGACAAGTTCCCTGGCCAGCAGTTGGTGGTGAATATGACCAGTGCGAGCGGCGGTTCGCTGAACGGGCTCAAGAAACCGGGCCGCGCGGTAATCATGGCCACCAAGAGCGGCACCGAGAAGAACGCCACGGTGTTTGCGCGCTACTGGGCGGAAGCCTTGCGCGACAGTGCATGCGATGTGGATAAGAACGAGATCATAAGTGCGCTGGAAGCATACCGCTATGCGGTGACGAAGACCGCGGCCTTCTATGAGAAGGCGAAGCGGCTTGCCACCGAGCACGCGCAGGTGGAGGATACGGGTAAGGGCGAAGCGGTTCGCGATCCTTCGGTGGAGAACGGCCAGGGTGCGCTGGTGTCGCGGTTCGCAATGCTGCGCATCGGCAAGGCGCAGCAGGCCGCCAGTAGCCCTGAGAAGCGGAAGATGCTGGAACGCAAGGAGCAACTGGAGCAGCAGATTGCACAGTTAAAGTATCAGAAGGCGGCCATGCCGAGCGATCAGTACCGGAAGCAGTTGTCGGCGCTTTTGGTGGAGTTGGCGCAGGTGCAAGCGGAGATCGATCGATGAGCCGGTGGTTCGAATCAGGTGCGCGATTCGGGCGATGCGTGGTGATCGCGGCGGCAATCGCGTCGTCAGCATGCGCTCAGCCGGGGGCTTCGCGGCCCGCACCAGCACAGCCTGCAGCCGCGTCGGCGACCCCCTTGCCACCCGCTTCCGCGCGGGCGGTTGAGGAATGCCACAAGCATCGCCACTACGGGCGCGTGGAGCAGGCTCGCACCTGTTATGCCAATCTCAGCGGGCGGCGCGACGCTTACCTGGTGGCCGAGGGGTTGTGGGGACTGGGGCAGTTTCAACAGGCCAACACCGCGTTCCGGCAGGCCGTGGCGCTGAATCCGAATACCGCCGAGATCCGCACCCGGTGGGGACGATTGTTCCTGGAGCGCTACAACGGCGTGGAAGCCGAGAAGCTCTTCAAGGAGGCATTGCAATTGCTGCCCGACTATCCGCCGGCACTGGTTGGCATGGCGATCGCGGCATCGGAACACTTTGAGGCGAAGGCAACGGAGTTCGCGGAGCAGGCGCTGAAAGCGGATCCGAAGAACGTGGAGGCGCAGGAAGTGCTGGCGCGGCTGGCGCTGGAAGATATCAGCTTCGACAAGGCGCGCAAGGAAGCGGAGAAGGCTCTGCAACTCAACGGCGACTCGTTGGACGCGATGGCCGTGTTGGGCATTCTGGAGCTTCTGGAAGACAAGCCTGTCACGTGGCTCGCGAAGATGGACCAGGTGAACCCGGTGTATGCGCCGGGCTACCATTTGGTCGGGCATCAGTTGCAGTTGAACCGGCGCTATCTGGAAGCGATTGAATATCTGAAGGAAGCGATCAAACGGGATCCCACTTATTACGCCGCCCACTCCGAACTCGGCATCACCTACATGCGCCTGAGCATGGAGGATGAGGCTCGCCGCCACCTTGAGATCGCGCACAACAATGGCTGGCGCGATGCGGCCACGACGAATTCGCTGCGGCTGATGGACACTTACAAGAATTTTGTCACGGTGGCCGGCCAGCGGAGCGAAGTCCGGCTGGACAAGAAGGAAGCCGAACTGTTGAAGCTCTACATTCTGCCGGAGCTTGAAAAGGCCGTCGCGACCTACGAGAAGAAGTATAAGGTTGCGATCAAGGAGAAGGTCAGGCTGGAAGTTTATCCCAATCATGAAGACTTCGCAGTGCGTACGCTGGGCTTGCCCGGCCTCGGTGCGTTGGGCGTGGCGTTTGGCAACGTGGTCGCGATGGATAGCCCGAGCGGACGGCCGCCCGGCAGCTTTCATTGGGCGAGCACGATGTGGCATGAGCTGAGCCATGTGTTTGTGCTCAGCGCGACGAAGCACCGGGTGCCGCGCTGGTTCACCGAAGGGCTCGCCGTGCATGAGGAGACCGCGGTTGCGCCGGATTGGGGCGATCGCCTCGATCCCACGGTGCTCAGCGCGGTTCGAGACAAGAAGTTGCTTCCGGTGGCGACGCTCGATCGTGGCTTCATCCGGCCGACTTATCCGATGCAGGTCATCGTGTCGTACTTTCAGGCCGGCCGCATCTGCGATTACATTGCGGAGAAGTGGGGCTTTCAAAAGCTGCTCGATATGATGAACCAGTTCGCCAAGAACACTCCGACGCCGAAGGTGATTGAGGATCAGCTTGGGATGAAGCCGGAAGCCTTCGATAAGGAGTTCCTGGCGTGGCTCGAGAAGCAACTTGCGACTCCACTGGCGAAGTTCGCCGATTGGACCAAGCGCGTGCGCGTGATTGCGACGGCGGCCAAGGAGAAGCGGCACGACGATGTGATCAAGGACGGCGTGGAGATCCGCGACTGGTTCGCCGACTACGTGGAAGCGGGCAACATCTACGAGTTTCTCGCCGAGGCCTACACGGCCAAGGGCGACAAGAAGTCCGCGATGAGCGAATTGGAGCGGTACGCCAAGGTGGGCGGACGCAATCCGGAGGCGCTGAAGAAGCTGGCGGGGTTGTATGAAGAGCACAGCCGGCCGAAGGACGCGATCGCGGTGCTGGAGAAGCTGAACTATATTTATCCGGTGGCCGACGCCGAGATGCATCGCAAGTATGGCGAACTGAGCCTGGCGCATGGGTCAGTGAGCATCGCCGTTCGCGAGTTTCAGGCCTCGCTGGCATCGAAGCCCGTGGATGTGGCGGCATCGCACTACAATCTTGCCCAGGCGTATGTGAAGGCGAATCGCACCGACGATGCGTTTGAGCAGGTTTTGCTCGCGCTGGAAGCGGCACCGGGTTACCGCCCCGCGCAGAAGCTGCTGCTGGAATTGAATTCGAAGAAGAAAGCCAACTGATACTCTCATGTCTGCTACTGTCGACACTCAACTCGATGCCGCTGAACTGAAACTCCGCATCGACCGTTTCCAGAAGGTGTATGGCGACATCGTGACGCAAGTCCGCCGCGTGATCGTAGGGCAGGATGAGGTCCTCGATCAGGTGCTGACCGCGCTGTTCGTGGGCGGCAACTGTCTGATCACGGGGCTTCCCGGCACCGCGAAGACGCTGCTTGTGCGCACACTGGCACAGTCGCTCGGACTGGTGTTCAAGCGCATTCAGTTCACCCC
>JAEUQE010000314.1 GCA_016789785.1 Bryobacterales bacterium | reverse complement strand
GCATAGCCGTGTAGCGCCCCCTGCATGAGGGCCTTCATGACGAGCATGTCGAGCGTGCCGGGAAGAAGTTCATTGCGAAGCTTGAAGCCCATTTGGCACCCTTACTCAGATCGTCTCACTAAGACAGTCTTAGTATAAGGCTGCGGATGGCGGACGTCAAGACTCCCCAGCCGGGACTCCCCGGCCGGCATCGTAACGTACCCACTGGACCCAACTGAAGGGCGAGGCCCAGGCCGACGATCAGTTGTACGGCAAGGCACCGACTTGCCACGACTAGCCAAGTGTAGGCAGGCTTGGCCGCACGGCGCGCATTCGAAACTGGCGCCGAGGGCCGTCACATAGCCGGGAGCGCCACACACAGTCTCGATCCGGCTTTCCTCAGTAGCTCGCGCGGCAGTCGAGCAGCCGTGGAGTTCCGGAGGCGTAAGGCGGTCAATCCCGGCCCTGTGCGATGCTGCTCGACTCAGTCACGAGCAAGACAGGATCTTACTCCCGTGAAGAACCACCGTTTGCTCCAAGAGGCAGATCGTACTTCCCGCCGAGTTCCGGCGGATGGATCGCGTGGAACCGGGACAGGAGTTCGAGGTAGAGCCTCAGAGTCTGTCGCGCGTGATCTGTGATCTCGAGTGGAAAGAGCTTCAGCCCGCACCGGTGGAGTATTCCGAGAAATCCGGTTTCCCGACCTTTTCACCGGTGCCGGGCGCCTCCTTGGTGACACCCAGTCATGTGGAGGAGTTGCTGTACACCACCGAGGATCAGGTCAATCACTGATGTTCCTGTTCGACGTGAACGTCCTGATCGCGATGGCGGATCCGCAGCACAGCCATCATGCGGCGGTTCACCGCTGGCTCTCTCAGCAAGGTGGCGGCGACTGGGCAACTTGCCCACTCACCGAGAACGGCTTCGTCCGGGTCGTGTCGCAACCGAACTATCGGGGAGGCACGCGGTCCCCTTGCGAGGCCATTCAGCTTCTGCGGCGCATGAAACACGTTCCTAACTGGAGACACTCCTTCTGGGCAGATGACTGCTCGTTGACGGATCCATCGCTATTCCACGAGATCCGCGTGGCAGGTCCACGCCAAATCACCGACCTCTACCTTACCGCGCTGGCGCTCTGTCATCAGGCCCGGTTGGTCACCTTCGACGGATCCGTCCCATGGCACGCGGTGGTGGGCGCCACCGGGCAAACTGTCCTCGTGCTATCGAGCTGAGCCCAGTGGGAACTCATGTTGCTTCCGGAACTCCAGGATCTCCGCGCCGATCGCTTCGAGATCTCCGTGCAACGTTCGGCGCGGGTCCAAGCCACGGCACGCAAGAACAATTCCCGCTTCGACGATCATGGGAGCCCCCACTGCGACCATGGAGACTTCCTCCAACGGGTTCGCCAACTGGTTGGCCTCCGGTTCATCCATGAGCGCGCATATCAGCGCGGAACTGTCGAGCAGCATCAGACGCCGTCCGGTCCAAGCCCAAGCGTCTCTTCCTCTTCGTCCCTGGAGATTGTCCGCCCTCGTACTTCGGCGGCCAGGAAGGGCCCGACCTCCATTCGGAGATATGCCAGCCCGCGGCGCCCACGTCCCCGAGGTTCAGCCCGTAGTTCCAGTCTCTCTTTCCGTTCCTGGAGAGCCCGCCGGATCGCCTCAGTCTTGGTTTCCCGAGCAAGCCGCGCCCCATCCTCCGCCAGTTTCTCGACCTCCGGGTTCTTGATATTCAGTGCCATATACCATTATTCGACCGCTACACGACGGTTCTCTGGGTCACTACTGGCCCGCCGCCGCTTCTTCAACAGCCCTCGCCAGTTCAGGACCAAGCGCAGCGGCGACACGCCTCCTTGCTTCGGAAACCGCGGCCAGAATCCGCGGGGCGGTCGGGTCGACATCAAAGGTCCCCGCCAGCCCAGCCATTGAGAACAGCGTCACCGGCTCCGACACGCTCAGAGCGTCGGCAGTTACCTGTCGCGGGCTTTCCACACCTCGCCCATGCCGCCTTCGCCGATGGGCGAGAGCAGTTCCCCCAGTGCCATCCAGGTCATTCGCGAGGCGCTCACCGGCCCCCAACTCTCTCCCTCCCTCCGCCTCCGTGCGGCGCTCAGTGTCGTGAAGTACGCATCCAGTTACAACATCGATACCGCCGTAGTTACTATCTCACTTGCGTCCAACGCATGTTACTTGAGGTCCCCAGGTTGGAAGAGTTGGACGACACGGACGACACGCTTGACAAGGGCACGCCCCTCCAGCCCGGCGCAACGGCGCGGCCCGAACCCCAGCCACCCGCCAAGCCAACACCCGCCGGTCGCACCGCTACCACAGCGAGCACACCCATCCCCGAAGGCCCGCCACCACCTGCTCCCCGAACTCCACGCAACCAGAAATGCCCCTGTGGCAGCGGCCTTAAGTTCAAGAAATGCTGCCTCAATCGCAGAGTCTGTGCGAACGCCGCATAACTGGTCGAACGGTCAGTACCAATCCCCGCCAACCGGATCCCTCCTTCCGGCCAATAAGAGAATACGGAATGGTCAGCGCGCCGCCAGCCATCGAGGGTTTCGCGCTCGATACGTGTGATACCATCCCGTGCAGGGGACGAACCAACCTTGAAAAATCCTTTTCGCAGATCCTCAAGCTTAAGCTATGAGCAACAGCTTGAGAATGAGAAGAACGAGTTCTCGCGCAAGGAGTATGACCCGGCCACCCTCCTGGAGAACATTTCAACGGCGTTAACCTACTCATACGACGCTTTCGGAGAAAAGGTCCGCCGTGCCTTGGGATTGGGCCCCTGGGAGTACATCATTGCGCAAGTGAACTCGCGGCCCGGCGCTCGCGTGTTGAGCCTCGGCTCTGGCCCTTGTGGCGTGGAACTTGAGTTGGCGAAGTCCTTTACCGGCCGCTATCGGCTGACCTGTCTTGATCTCAATGAGAAGCTTCTCGAAGCGGGAAAGGAAAAGGCGCACACTCTCGGCATTGAGATCAAAACCATCGCGCAGGATGCGAACTTTCTGAGCCTCAACGAGACGTATGACGTCGTTCTGGCGCACGCGGCATTGCATCATTTCATGAAGTTCGAGCATATTTTTTCCGAGATTCATGACCACCTTTCTCCCAATGGCGTCTTCATCGCGCATGAACCCGTGCCACGGAATGGCATGCTTCTCTGGCCGCGAACCAAGGAATTGGTGGATCGCATCTTCAGTGTCCTGCCCGCGCGCTATCGTCGCAACGGCCGCACGGGACCGGTCATTGAGGCGTTTCCCGACGTTGAATATACACAGGGTGGGTTTGAATGCATTCGCTCCGAAGAGCTGGTGGGCCTGTTGGAAACCCACTTTCATTTGGAAGCAAAGGTCCTTGGCCATGCATTTACCCGTAGGTTCGTCGATGGTGGCTTTGGCGACAACTACGACCTCACCCGTGAGGAGGACCGGGTAATTCTGGACCTGCTGCTAGCGTTTGACGACTTTCTAACGGAGAACAAGTTCCTGCTGCCGGAGAACGTCTTCATGGTCTTGAAGAGAAGGGACTCGACTCCCGGGGCCACATCACAAGCAGGCCAGCAAGCGCGCTAAGAGCCGTGGCGGCCGAGGTTTTCATCCGGCCCCTTGCCTTTGAGCGCGATGTCCCATTCCAAGAAGCGCATGCCTGTCTCGCCCCGATTGAGTGCGGCTGTTCAACGATGGCGAATCTGCCGTCCGATCGGTTGCACCCTCGGAACGGTAGCGTCGGCGCCATGAAACCGCGGTCCAACCGAATCACCGCATTGGAGATTCTTTTCGGCCCCGCCAATCGGGCTTCCCAAGCACTTTCCCTTCTTACATCCGAGACCGCCCATGCTCTACCGAAGATGGCTCCGGTCGTAATTCGCCGTCCCGGCAGGCCATTGATCCTTGACAATCGAAATTATGGTCCAATCACAACGCTTTTCAACATCTTTCAACACTTTTCGCAGTGTAGAAACGCTCCGCGGAACTCGGCGCTGATTGCCCACCCCACGCGGATTTCGCGGACAGGGGACTCGTCCGGGGATGCACCAGGCAGCAAAGCATAGGCGCCGAGACCGATGCATGGGGCCTCTGATGTCTTGCTGACAACCAAAGATTGGCGTCTTGCAGATCACGGGCGTCTGCAAGGGATAGGATAGAAGTGCCCCATGAAACCACTCACTGCTTGGATCATCCCCGCCCTGATCGCCGCGATGCTCTGCGGCGCGGCGGAAACGGTTGCCTCAGTGTTCGCGCGCGGCAACTTAGTCGCGTGGTGTATCGTCCCGTTCGACGCCAGGAAGCGGGGCCCGGAAGAACGGGCGGCCATGCTGAAGAAACTCGGCCTTCGTAAGTTCGTCTACGATTGGCGCGAAAAAGACATCCCCGACTTCGATCGCGAGATCGATGCACTGAAGAAACATGGGATCCACTTGCAGGGCTTCTGGACTCCGCATCCTGCCTCGCCGGCACAATCCGGCAAATTGCCAGTGATTCTCGACCTCTTGAAACGCCGCAAGCTTCGCACCGAACTCTGGCTCTCCATCAGCCAGGACAAGGCGTTCCTCGCAATGCCGGACGAACAGAAGCTGGAGACTGCCTCGGCGATCGTGAAGAAGGTCGCGATCGAGGCACAGGCGCTCGATTGCAAGGTCGGCTTATACAACCACGGCGGCTGGTATGGGGAGCCGGAGAACCAGATCCGCGTCATTGAGCGTGTAGGGATGAAGAACGTGGGAATCGTGTACAACTTCCACCACGCCCACGAACACATTGCACGGTTTCCCGAGTTACTCACGAAGATGCGGCCTCATCTGCTGGCCATCAATCTCAACGGCATGAGTGCGGAGGCGAAGATCCTCCCCGTGGGCGACGGCAAGCATGAACTCGAGATGCTGCGCGCGATCCAACGCAGTGGCTACCAGGGGCCGATCGGCATCCTGGGGCATCGCGAAGAAATGGATGCCGAAGAGAGCCTGCGGCTCAACGTAACTGGCCTGAAGCGTCTGCTGCCGTCGCTTGGCGAGGAAGCCGCAGCGAAAACGTATTGACCCTGAAATGCCGGCACTGCGCCAAGTGCGAGTTTCATGATAAAACTACGAGGGCAGCCATGCGGATCAGCGCCTCCGTACCTTTTGATCCCGGCCAGCGCCATATTCTCAACCGGAACAAAGCCGGGACTCGGACTCAACTGACCAGAAAAAGGAATCGTCGTTATGAATCGCCGCACATTGATGAAACTCGCCGCCGCCATGCCCGCGTTGCCGGCCGCGGCCCAAGCACAGGTAGCCCGCGCCACTCGCGCGACGCCCTCACCCAAAATCAAAGATCTGCAGGTGATCGCCACGGCGCCCGCCGGATTGCGGCTGGCAGTCGTGAAGATCCTTACCGATCAGGACGGCTTGTACGGTTACGGTTGCGCCACCTACACGCAGCGCGCCGATCTGGTAGTGGCGGCAGCCGAGAAGTATCTGAAGCCGTTCCTCATCGGCAAGCCGGCCGACCGGATCGACGATCTCTGGCAGGCCTGTTACAACTCGTCTTACTGGCGTAACTCCGGCGTTCTGAACAACGCGATTTCCGGCGTCGACCAGGCGCTGTGGGATATCAAGGGCCGCCAGGCGGGAATGCCAGTGTACCAGTTACTCGGCGGGAAGTGCCGCGAAGCCGCTGACTGCTACGGCCACGCGGGTGGCATGGAAATCCCCGAAATCATCGACAGCGTCAAGAGCTATATTGAGCGGGGATACCGGCACGTGCGCGTCCAGTTCGGCCAACCCGGACAGGCGGCTTACGGTTCGCGCTCCGGACAAAACTACAATCAGTCTCTCGCCGGAATCAAAGGCAACCGGGTTCCCGCGTTGCACAAAGGTCCGGTGTATAATCCCAACGACTATGTGCGTAAGTGCCTGAAGGTATTTGAGGCCTGCCGCAAGCAGTTACCGGAAGACGTCGAATTACTGCACGACACGCACGAGCGCGTTTCTCCCACCCAGGCCATCCAACTCGCCAAGGATCTCGAGCAGTACCGGCTGTTTTTCCTCGAAGATCCGCTGTCGCCCGAGGACATCGCCTACTACCGGCACATCCGCAACGCGTGCACCACGCCGATCGCGATGGGAGAACTGTTCAACTCCCCCCACGAGTGGACCCCGCTGGTCCACGACCGGCTGATCGACTACATCCGCGTGCACGTCAGCCAAATGGGCGGATTGACGCCGTGCCGCAAGATGGCGGCCGTCTGCGAAGTCTACGGAGTTCGCACGGCGTGGCATGGGCCCGGCGATGTATCTCCCATCGGACACGCAGCCAACGTCGCGCTGGATCTGGCGTGCTACAACTTCGGCGTTCAGGAATGGAGCGGCTTCAATGAGCGGGTACTCGAAGTCTTCTCCGGCGTGCCGACGTTCAGAGATGGATACGCGTATGCGAACGAGGCGCCGGGCTGGGGCATCGAGATCAACGAAGCGGCGGCGAAGAAATACCCGTTCGGGTTCGGCGAGCAGGGTGAACGCAAGGCACTGAATGGCGGCTGGGGCGAGGTCCGGAAACCGGACGGCACGCTCATCAAGCAGTAAGTCTGGCTCATGAATCTCTGACACCGGACCGGGTGGCGCTGCCTGCCCGGGTCCGGTGTCTTCCACAGCTGGCAACCAACCCTGCTAGCTAGCCAGACCCGATTGTCACCAACATTCCCGCCGGACGCGGGCCGCTACAATGGAAAGGTTCCGCCGAAGAGGCCACCTTTGACCGCACGCATCTTCCTGAAGCTGACCTTCGCCGTCTTCTGCATTCTTGGGCCATGATCGCCGTCGACTACCTGGCCTCCCGCTTCGTCGAGGAGGGCTATATCAACAGCTTGAAGACCGACCTTGGCGACAAGGCGCGAATGGTGGCAATAACCCTCGTCAGGTCGGCGATGCGCCCGACCAGCGGTTCCTGGTCGATGTGGCCCAGGCGCTCGGCGGGCGGCTGAAACCTGATTCTCCCTGATCAGCAGCACGATCGACTCACCCGCGATACACCTAATTCGCCACCGGCTTCGCGCGGCAAGCCAGCCTTGTCGAACCGGAGCAGGAACAGCGTCCAGCGACTCAGCGGATATCGTTCAGCGGATTTCGCCAACGCAACCGGCCGAATCGCCCGAAGTCGTTGTCCGTGGAGCAAAGCTCGGCACCGTGCTCGATGGCTAAAGCCGCAAGATGGGCGTCCGATGTGAGATTTCCCGCGGTGCCCAGCGGCGAGACCAGATCACGCATCGTTTGCAGATGGCGCGCGGTCGGCTCGGGCACAGTGACCGAAGGCTGTTGCAGCCAGGAATCCACAAGTTCGAATGCCGCATCCACGGCAAGTGGCTTCTGGAATAGCCCAGTTCGCGTGGTGAGACGGAGAAAAGCGAGGACGACGATCCAAGGCAACCCGACAGTTTCGTGTCCCGAAACGGCGGCCTCCAGCCATGCTTTCGCCTTCCCGTGGTCCGGCGAATCCTGGTTCACTGCATAAATGAGCAGATTGACGTCGACAACAATCATATTGCGGGTTGATGCCCTTTCCACACCCTCGGTCGCCACGGAACAAGCCTTGGCCCTCACACTTCACGGGTTCGCAGTAGTCTGCGGCCCTCTCCCTCGCGGCACGGCGATCGCCATCATTTCCGCAACGCAAGCTTCCGGCCTAACTCCTCATCTTCGATTGAGGCGGCTGCCTCCAGCGCCTTGTCCCAACGGAAATTCTGATCCGTGCCAAGCGAGTAGGCCTTTTGCGTGAATTGGCGCCGATCGGGTTTCCCCTGCGTGAGCCCGGCTCGCACCGCCGAGTTGAGCGCCTCCTTAAAGGAGATCCCCCGCTCCTTCATGGCGGTTCGGAGAAGTGCAAGGACATCCGGTTCCAAGGTGATCGTCGTCCTCATACATACATCATAGCATCATATTTGTTGCTGTCATGATGCTGGTCGGCGGACCAGTTCGAAAGGTCTCGAACCCAGGCCCCAATGCAACCGGATTGTCACCAACATTCCCGCCGGACGCCGCCCCCGGGCCGCTACAATGGTATGATTCCGCCGAGGAGGCCGC
>JAEUQE010000313.1 GCA_016789785.1 Bryobacterales bacterium | reverse complement strand
CGCACGCGCGGCGACGTCCATCCGGCCACTGGCAATTGTGTGGCGCCCACCAAAGTCATTAGAAATACGAGGGGAAAGATAAATACGCTCAACGGAGCAAACTGATACCGCCACCAGACGAAGAGAAAAACGAGGGCGATAAAGAAAGCGCATAACGACATCGACTGGTAGAAGTTGGCAAGAGGCAACTCACCTCCCGCGCGGGCCAGTTCGACGATCGAAACGAGATGCAGGATGACACCGACCACAAACGTCGAAAGGGCACTGCGGAACATCACGTTCCGGCGCTTCAGCAGCGTCAGGATCGCGTGCAGCAGTCCCAGGGCGTACAGTGCCGCCGCCACTCTTAGCCAAAACACGCCAGATTCTTGCATGCCAGATTCTTGTATGAGTGCGAAGGAAGTTCTTTCTTTATTCTGTCACAGGGCTTTCGTCCGGCACACGGCCTTTTGCTGTGGCGCGGTCCACCGGACGGGTAGTGCCTCTGGAAGCGGCCCGGGGAGCGCATCCGGACTTCGGCTTTCCTGGCATGCTGGAAGCATGTCCACACAGAACCTCAAAGGAAAGAAAGCCATTGTTACCGGTGGCACACGCGGGATCGGCAGGGCCATCGCCAGGATGCTGCTACTCGAAGGCGCAGAAGTCGCCATTTGCGGCCGGACGGAGGATTCCACCGCCAGGGCGGTGTCGGAGTTGGCCGCGGAAACCAGCGGCGTCGTGCACGGTGCAGGGTGCGACGTCACCCAAAAGGGGGAGGCTCAAAAGTTTTTCGCTTATACCGACGATAGATTGGGGAGCCTTGACATCCTGGTGAACAATGCCGGAATCGGTATCTTTCGAAGTGTCGCCGAAATGGAACTGGAAGATTGGCAGAAGACCATCGAGACCAATCTCACCAGTGTGTTCCATTTCTGCCATCTCGCGATCAGCCGTTTCCGCGCCAGTGGGGGAGGGTTTGTCGTGAACATCAGCAGCCTGGCAGGCCGCAACCCCTTCGCCGGAGGTGCCGCTTACAACGCTTCCAAGTTCGGATTGAATGGTTTCACCGAAGCCTTGATGCTCGATCACCGCAATGACCGGATTCGGGTCTGTTCGGTGATGCCGGGCTCGGTTTCGACCGAGTTCAGTGGTCATGCGAGCCTTGCGGATTGGAAAATCCAGCCCGAAGACATCGCCGAAGTGGTACGGATGGTCCTCACAATGCCGGAACGGACCATGGTCTCGCGCGTCGAGATCCGCCCGTCGAGTCCGGCTAAGTCATAGGAGGCAGAGAAGTTTGTGGAGCGTAAAGGGCGTGGGCGAGGATTGGAGATCCGCTTGCTCAAAGAGTGTCTGGGAGCGGGTTGGAGAAGGTTCCAAAAGGAGCAACCTCCCGAAGACCAGCCGCAAAAGGCGGAGGCAAGAGGCGCCGGGCGTGCCAGTGGAGCGAACGCCAAGGACAGGCTGGACCACGCCCCGGGAAGAGACGGGCACCCGGATGTGCAATCGGTCTTCACCGAGCGAACGGCCGGCCAGCGGATCGAAGGCCAACGGGGTGAAGGCCAGCGGATCGAGGGCCAGCGGATCGACGGGCAGCGGATCGACGGGCAGCGGGGCGACGTGCCGCGTGTGGATGGGCAAAGGATCGAGGAACCTCGGGTCCAAAGGACCTTGATTCCCCCCTTCGGCATCGGTTTCGGCCGGCCAAAGCCAGAGCCCGCACGTTTTGGCGGCAGCCGGGATGGCTCACCCGGTAGAGACGCTGCCAGGGATATCGGAGGCGGCAGGGATATCGGGCCCGGCAGGGACGGCAGGGAAGCCCGGGAGTCCAGGGACGGCAACAGAGAAGGAGATGGCAGGAGCATGAAGTTGGGGATTTCGTTGGACGCAACCCGCACCGGCCGTGAAGCCGAACTGCTGGAGTCCCGGCTGAGGCGGCTGATTGTTGGCCAGTCCGAGGCGATCGGTCAGATTGTGAACATCTACCAGCTTTACCTCACCGGAATGTCAGCTCCGAACCGGCCGATTGGCAATTTTCTCTTCCTCGGCCCGACCGGGTCTGGAAAAACGCGAATCGTGGAAGCCACCGCGGAAACTCTCTGCGGGAACCCCCGTGGGGTCACCAAGATCGACTGCGCCGAATTCCAGCACAGTCATGAGATCGCCAAGCTGATCGGATCACCTCCGGGATATCTCGGGCACCGGGAAACCCATCCGCTGCTAAGCCAGGAGATGCTGAACCTCTATCACACCGACAACTGCAAGATCAGCTTTGTGCTGTTTGACGAGATCGAAAAGGCCAGCGATGCGTTGTGGAATCTTCTGCTTGGCATCCTCGACAAGGGCACACTCACGCTCGGCGACAACCGGCGGGTTGATTTTTCGCGCGCCTTGATCTTCATGACCAGCAATCTGGGTGCGACTGAGATGACTTCCATCCTCACCCCGCGGCTGGGCTTTCAGGCCATGACCAAAGCCGAGCGCCCCGAGGGTGCGATGGACGACAAGACCTCGAACAAGATCTCGCGATCGGGAGTCGAGGCGGCGCGCCGCAAGTTCACTCCGGAGTTCATGAACCGTCTGGATAAGATTGTGGTGTTCAAGCCGCTCGGGGAAACGGAACTCCGTCAGATTGTCGATATCGAACTCACGATGGTCCAGCAGCGGGTGATGATGAACTCGGTCGAGCACGCGTTTGTGTTTACGGCATCGGAATCCGCCAAGGAGCACCTGCTGGAACAGGGTACGGACATGAAGTACGGCGCGCGGCATCTCAAGCGTGCCATTGAACGGTTGCTGGTGCAGCCGATGTCCAACCTGATTGCGACGGATCAGGTTCGCCGCGGGGACTGGGTACGGGTCGACTTTGACCGCGAATCGCAGCAGATGACCTTCTTCAAGGAAGCCGAAGGATTGCCCATGCACGCCATGGCGGAACTGATCGACAATTCGTTGATCAACCTCAATCAGGCGCTTAGCAACGCGGCTGTGGTGGAGCCCGCCCGGGCGCAGAACGCCAGGAGTACGCGCCGCGCTTAACGGCGCTGGCCAGCGTCAGACGCTAGCGGTTTCCCGCGAAGAGAACTGCAATCCCGGAGAGGATGAGACCGATCCCAACGAACTTGTGCCTGGTGAGAGGTTCGCCGAAGAACACCCGCGACCACACCAGCGTCCACAGATAGCCGAGCGACATCATCGGATAAAGCACGGTGAGTTCGCCCTTCCGCATGCCAAGGACGAAAAAGTAGGAGGACACCAGAAACAGCGCGACCCCTGCCGCCAGACGGTAGTTGAAGATCAAGGAAGTGACATCCCGATGCAACCTGCCGGCGCCCGACTTCAGGCACACCATGCCGAAGGACCCAATGAAGGAGGCAAGCAGCATCAGCGCCATGGAGGAGAACGGCGTCTTCAACGCTTACTCCCCATCCCCAACACGGCCACACCGGAAACGATGATGGAAATGCCAGCCAGTTTGGTGGCGGTAATGGATTCGTGGAAGATGTAGCTCGACAGGAAAGTCACCCAGACGAATGTCAGGGAAATGACCGGGTATAGAATCGATAACTCTCCGTCGCGCAGAGCCAATACCAGCAGAATGGTGGAGAACCCATACAAACTGTAGCCAGTCATCAGATGGAGATTCGTCAACATGGAAAAGACCCCGGCGCCCGTCAACGTGCTTGCTCCCATCTTGATGAGGACCTGAGCCGCGGCTCCGAAAATCGTGCAGCAAAACACAAGTCCGAGGGTCTGCGCCTTCGAAAAGCGGAAAGATGGCCGGGTTGCTTCGGCGGTGGTTGTACTTTGCAAGATCGCTCCGGACTGTATCCCCATGATACCTGATCAGCCCATGCGGGGCGTACCTTCCCAGTGCCGGAGAACTGCCCGCCAACCTCGCCGTACCACGGTCACGTTCGTGTAGTTCAAACCGGCCATCACACGTCTACAATGAGAGACGAAGAACCCCGCGTTCAATCCTATGCTTCGAACTACATTGTTAGCGATGTCGCGCCAGGTCTGGCTGCGAAACTGGATGCAAAACTCGCGCTCGGCAGCGGGATTGACGTCGCGCTTTGTCGCCGGACGCACATTGGATCAAGCGCTCAGCGTTTGCCGCAAGATCGAGCAGGACGGAATCCTCTTCACTCTCGATCATCTCGGCGAAAACGTCCATTCAGTTGAGGAAGCAGCTTCCAGCAGGGACGACTACCTCAAGGCTTTGGCTGGAATTGCCGATAGCCAACTGAGGGGTACGGTTTCCGTGAAACTGACTCAGATGGGGCTCGACATCTCCGACCAGCAGGGCGAAGCAAACGTTGGTGCGCTTGCGGATCTCGCTTCCCGGAATGGAACACGGGTTGAGATCGACATGGAGTCGAGCGAATATGTCGATCGCACGCTGTCGATTGTGTTCCGGCTGCATCAACGCCACGGCAACGTGCGCGCCGTCATCCAATCCTACCTGCACCGGAGTGACGCGGACATCGGGAAGTTGAATCAATCTCGTGTTCCCGTGCGGCTGGTGAAGGGCGCCTATGATGAGCCTCCGTCGGTAGCGCTGGCGGCGAAAGTGGACGTCGATCGCGCGTTTTCCCGGCAGATGAGGAGCCTTCTTACCGAAGGTGTGGATCCCGCCCTCGCCACGCATGACGAGAAGCTGATTCGGGAAGCGATTGAGTTTTCACGCCAGAAGGGGATCGCGGCGGACTCATTCGAGTTTCAGATGCTCTACGGAATTCGCAGAGACTTACAGCGGGAACTTGTCGCCAAGGGGTATCGTCTCAGGTTGTATGTACCCTACGGTGACGCCTGGTATCCCTACTTCATGCGCCGGCTCGCGGAGAGGCCGGCGAACATGTGGTTCATTGTGCGAAACCTTCTCCGCACTTGATGGGAGAGTACGACCGTGAAATATTGGGGTTTCTTCGCGGCGAAGTTGGTGGCGGCGTCCATCTTGCTGGGCGGGCTGTGGCTGCTGGTCGAGCAGTTACTCCCGGCGCCCATGCCGTTCATGAATACGGATCTTCCCCGGATGGGGCACGACCTTGGCTATACTTCGGCGGTCTGGGCTTTCTGGCTGCTCGCAACCGGATTGCTCTATTTGATCATCCTGGACCAGAAATACCGCTGCCGCACCTGTCTCCGGCGGCTGCGCATGCCGGTGACACGCGGTTCCTGGAATCGGATGCTGCTTTCGGGAAAGCCGCATACCGAGTACATCTGCACCTACGGCCATGGGACACTGAAGGTGCCGGACGTACAATTCACGGGGAAAGAGTCATCTGCTTGGGCCGAGCATCAAGACATCTGGAAGGAACTGGAACTGATCGAGTCGGGGCGCCGCTGATCCAAGGGCCAACGCCCCCAGCGTCCGGCGCTCGCATGCGGCTTCAGCGAGGCGCGGCAGCTTGGCGAATGTTGGCGGGCGCCCTAGTGCTCGCGGCCTTGGCCGGATTCTGCATCCTGCTCGCGCGTCCCTACTACCACAACTGGCAGTTACAGCAGTTCGTGGAGCAAGTGGCGTTTGATCAGAGCCGCCAGCAGCAGGAACCCGGAATTGTCGCCGCCGAGATCGCCAACCAGGCTGCTTACTTAGGCCTGCCCCTGAGCAATGACCAAATCCGCATTCATCGTTCGGAGGCGGGAACCTACATCGAGTTGCGCTACTTCGTCAGGGTGGACCTGCTGGTGTACACGGTGGATCTGCATTTCCGGCCGAGCGCGGGAGTCCGGTGAGCGGTTTTTCCGGGAGGCAGAGGCGGGCCACCGCGGGAGTGACATGCAGAACCGGCGCTGACCCGCGCTAACCCGGCACCGTCACACGCGCACGGCATAACGAAAACCTCCACCTTTCGCGCTCCCACCGCCGTATCTGCCTCGGGAGTGGCCCCGAGTGCTGGTGGCGAGACCCGCCGGCACTCGGGGCGCTACCAATGCTTCCACCGTTCACCCCGTTCCTTAGGCCGTTATACGCGGCGCATCGAGAATGGCAGTGAGATCGTCGGAGATGCGCTGGTACAGGCGATCAATCTGACAGCGCTTGTCTTCGGCAAGTTGGTGGTCGCCTTTGAACGGTTTGAGCAGGCCAGCAGCGAGCGGCGCATAGATCCGTTCGAACAATTTCAAAAAGACGAGGCATATGGAGTACCCCTTGCCGGCGAGTTGATAACGCCGGGAGTGAGGTACTTTCACTACAAGCCCTTTGGCGCGCAGTTTCCATAGGTCATAGCGCAGTGATGCCAAGGAATTATTGCGCCGGCTCTGCTCCAAGAGCGTCCAACGCTGGTGCATACAAATCCGAGGTGCGAAACGTGGAGCCGCCGGCAATGTTGGCGAATCGCACCAGTGCATGCATAACCGCCAGCAGGCGTGGATGATCGAGTTGTAGACCTGGGATGCGTTTGCCATTGGGGAGCATGGTCGGCTCGGCCAGTTTCCGCAGTTGTCCACGGTCCACGTAAGTCTCCAGGATGTCCTGCTGCGCATTGTGATAGTTGTCGATGATGTCCGACATCCGCTGGCGCAGTTCCGGCAGGTTCTCGACATTCTTGTTGACGCCATAGTCGCGCACATCGTTGGTGGCGGGCTCGGTGCGTAAGATGCGGCTGTCGCGGACATACTGCTTGGCGAAGCCGTGCCCATAGTGGCTGTGGATCACCGGATTGGGAAGATCGAGATCTTCGATGACAGTTTGCAGTTTGCCCTTGTACTCTTTGGTGACCTTGCGTCCGAAGATCATGGCGATCTTCTTGGGCTGGCCGATGGTGCGGTTCTGATCGAGCAACCGCTCTTCAAGTTCATCCACCGCGGCGCGACGGAAGAAGATGAGATTGTCGCAGTATTCCACCTGTGAGAAGAACAGCCGATGTTGGCAACCGGCTTGGTTGCGTTCGTGCGAAGTGAAGAAAGGTGTAAAGGTGGCCAGCCATTTCTGGCCGCACTGCAACAGATCTCGCGTCTGCAACGAGTCGGCTAAGGCTTGCAGCCGTTCGGGGTTGGAGCAGCGCAGGAAGGCGTTCTTGCACTGCTGGAAGTCGATCTTCTCCTGCCTCATGCGGATCGCCAGCCAGTGATGCTGATTGAGGCAGACCCGCGCCGAGAAGGGAAAGTAGGGACACATCCGGACGAACATTGGCCCCCAGTGCTTGTCATTGAGATAGAAGTTGTACTGGTTGACCCATCTTTGCTTGAACTCCAGGTGGGGACAGTCGTTGTCCTTGCTGCCAATCGCCACCAGAATGCGAGCCGGCTCGCGCGCCTTCAAGATGACGGCCACTTGGTCGGCCGCAGCGTCCTTCAGGTACTTCAAGACGAATTCATCCCTGCGCTCTTCCTCTGGCGCGTCAACGATCGGTGCGCTCCATTTCTCCGACCGGTTTTTCACCCAATACAGGAATTGGTCGGCAATCTCGGTCAGAGTACGGTGTGTCACTCGTTTGCCATCGCGGTAGGCGTTGAAGAAGCCAAGCACCCGTTCGGGTTGTTGGAAGGGTTGAATCAGTCCATTCAGCAGGAGCCGGTCAAAGCACCGGTATCCGAACTCGATGCTATCCTTGTGATGCTGAAAAAAGGTGTTCATGGGAACCTCCAGTGTGGTCAGATACCTGGAGCATACTCCCGTGAACGCCTCCCTGCTTATGCCTCTGCCGAGACCTGCCGCGCAAAGCTTTCGTGACTTGCTGGTATGGCGCAAAGCACATGAATTTTGTGTTGGCGGTTTATATGTACACCGCTGGCTTCCCGAAACAGGAAATCTACGGGTTATCCCAGCAATGGTGGCGCGCGGCGGTCTCCGTACCGGCCAACATCGCCGAAGGGTTTCGGCGGCGCGGGAAAGCGGACAAGGAACGGTTCGTGAACATTGCGGAAAGCTCACTGGAGGAATGCCGCTACTACCCGATCCTGGCGCAAGATCTCGGTTACGGTGACACTTCCGCTCTGACCGCTTTGATGGAGGAAGTCAGCAAAATGCCGAACGCCTACGCAACCGCCATTCTGGCTTCTCTCCAGAAACTCCCCACCGTACTGCCCGTTCCTTACGCGAAATGGACTGCATCGCGGTGGTGCGAGAGCCGT
>JAEUQE010000312.1 GCA_016789785.1 Bryobacterales bacterium | reverse complement strand
AGGAAGGCAATGCGATAGGGCAGCCCGAAGGTGGCCACCGTGGTCATCTTGAAAGGAAGCTCGGCTTCAGGCTTGTGATCGCCGACGTTCACTTGCGCCCAAGCGGTTAGGGTGAGAAGCAGCGCTGCTCCCGCCAATTTCATCATCGTTCTCCTTTGGTCATTCGTTCACGGATGCATTCCTGTGCGATTCGCCGCGCTCCCATAAGTACCCGCGCGCGGGAGACATCTTTTTAGTATAGGTGGACCTTGGAGACGGGCGCGACTTCCGCCGGAATTGGTTCACGATTCGAGGTACACCGGGTCGCCAGCCGAGATGGTTCCTGGTTCGACGGTTGTACCGTACATGCCGAAGTGCGCGCCGCGCTCCTGAGCGATCGTGCGCAGGACGCCGGGCTCAGCGGCGCTCGTGTTCGACGGGTCCGTGTTGACAATCATGCAACGCTTGTCCCGTTTGTCGAGCCGGCAACGAAACGTGCCGATGCGGAGGATGGCGCCACACCAGTCATCTTCCGGGAAAGCGCCCAGCGGCGCATCATCAGGTGCGGTGGCATCGATCAGAATGTTCGGGCGAAACCGCAACGGCGCAAGCGGCCGGCCCACGAGTGCGGCCAGGCTCTCGACGCTTTGCACCGTCAGGACGGAGAGGGGAAAGGTGTCGAACACGCCACCGTACTGCTTGATGACGCGGACACCGTCGCCGAGGTGGCGCGCAAGTTCGGGATCGGCAACATCGAACTCCGTGCCGTCTGGCGTTCGTACAACCGTCTTTGAGCCTTCCACGTCACTCGGATCGAGAAATCGCGGTTCGTAGCGCCACAAGTCGGGCTTCTCGCGGATGGTGAACCACGGAAACCCGCTCCGCTCCATGCCCGGCCGGATAAAGGCCCACCGCCGGTCACCAGCAAAGCCATGCCACGAAACGGCTGAAGACTCCACCCCCTCGGCAGCCATGGATTTCACGGGATACCGGCGCAGTTCTTTGACAACGCCTACTTTTGTGCTCGACACACTCGGAGCGTAGCAGATCCCGCAAGGCTCTTGCGCTGATCTGCCTCCTCTCCTGCCTCCTAAAACTCCACCCGCAATCCCACCTGAAACACCCGCGCCGCACGAGCACGCGCGATCGTACCGCCGTTCAGCACATCCACTCGCGTCTCGGGCAAATTGAAGTTCGTGTGATTCGGAAGATTGAAGGTCTCCCAACGAAACTGCATCGCGCGCGATTCTGCGAACTTGAAGCGCCGTGAGAGCGACGTGTCGATCAGCAGCGTTCCTGGACCATCAAGGATATTGCGCCCAGCGTTGCCGAAACGATACGAACCGCGCGGGACAACGGGGAACGCCGCGCGATCGAACCATGCGTCGACACTGGGCGATGCCGGCGTGCCCTTCGCAATGCGATCGGGGCGAATGGCTTCGCCAAGATCCGCCGAGTAGTTCGCGACCTTCACCGTGAACGGCGGCCCCGTGTAGGCGCGCGTGGTTCCGGAAAGCTGCCAGTTGCGCAGCAAGAGATGGCGCGAGAACTTCGGCTGCCAGATGAAGCTTGCCGCCATCGTGTGGCCGACATCAAAATCCGAACGCCCGCGTTCGAGCTTCAGGTTGCGCGCATCCTGTGCTTGCGAGAAGCCCGCCGCAATCGTGCCGCCAGTGTTCGAGCTTTCATCAATCGATTTCGAATACACATAGGACACCCGCACAAACAACTCCTTGCTGAACCGGCGGCGCACGGTCAACGTGCCGGAATTGTAGATCGAGTTCGAACTGGCCGCGAAGGTGTTGATGGTCTGAAAACCGCCGAACGGGCGCGGGAATGATCCATCAGGCTGGCGAAGGTCGAGATAACGGAACGGCTGGTTGATGTCGTAGCGGCGCGGCAGGTGTGTGCCTTTCGATCCGGCGTAGGCCGCTTCCACCACGGTTCCGCCGCCGAACTCCCGCTCATAAGTGAGATTCCACGATTGCAGGTATTGGCTCGCGGGATCGGCTTCCTGCCCGCTGGTCGATGTGATGCCGCCAACACGGCGCCGTGCTTCCGGATAAGGATTCGACACCGTGAGCGCCAGCGGATTGGATGTGGTCGCCGAGTAGGATTCGTTGATCGAGAATGGATACGTGTCGCTGAACTCATCCATGCGATAGAGCGAACTGCTGCCGTAGAAGAGTCCATAGCCGCCGCGGATCACCTGCTTGGTGGCGCCGAAGGGACGCCACGCGAATCCGAAGCGCGGGCCAAGGTCGGTGTAGTCGGTCTTGGTAATCGTTGCGGGCAGACCGGCGTCCGCCGCCATGGTGACGTACTGCTGCAAGCCTGTCGCCGCAATACGCGCATCGAAATCGGGCAGGGTTCCCTGGCCCGCGATCACCACCTTGCCAAGCGATGGAACAAACATGGACCATGCGCCGAACTTCTCCTTCGGCGGCTTCATCAGCTCATACCGAAGTCCGATGTTCAGGGTGAGCGTGGGGGATACTTTGAAGTCGTCCTGGAAGAATGCGGCGTAGTTGGAAACAAGATGATACGGCCCCGCGGCGTCCAACTGGCGGCGCGTGGTTTGCGCATAACCAAGCATGAAATCGGCCATCGGGTCACCCGTGAATCTACCGAGGAAAGTCATGCGCCCCCGTGTGTCGCCAAACTGCCGCGCAAAGTATTGGAAGCGGAGGAAGTCGCCGCCGAATTTCATGGAATGCCGGCCGGTGATCCACGTCAGCGCGCCCGCGTATTGATAGTTGTTCACGGACCAGATCTTCGGCAGATCGTAGGCATGCCCGAGCGTGATGTAGCCCGTGACATCCACTTGCGGGAGGCCCAGTGCGATGGGATTGCGGGTCCCGCCAACGAAGCCAACTTCGGATGCCCAGTCGCGCGTGTTGTCAGGCCAGCCCTGATTGTTGGTCTTCCGTGAGAACGAAATGTTCGTTTCCAGGAAGACCGTTGGCGCGAGCGTGCGCAGATAGCGTATCCCGGACAGCAGATCGAACGACTTCGTGGTGCTTCCGAATAGCGCGATGGGCGACCGCTGGAACGGTGCGAACGAAGAGTTCGGGCGCCAGAAGACGCTGAGGGTAAGGCGGTCACGCTCGGTGAGGGCATGATCGGCCTTGATGGAGAAGTTGTCGAACACGTTGTTCGAATTGGCCTGGCCGATGTAGTTGTTCGCCGTACCGGTGAGATTCGGGGAAGGATAGAACGCGCCGAGTTTGGCGGACACGGGATCGAGACGGCTTGCGGGGATTTTGTTGTCAGGGAACAACGCGCGAGCGAGCGGATCGGTGATTCGGAGCGGGCGCCCAAAGGAATCCACGGCTTTGGTGAAGTCGCCCGACATCATCTCGGGCTGCGGGACAATGCCCCGTTGCGTGGTGCCAGCCACTTGCCGCAGCGATTCCCAAGTGACCAGGAAGAACGTCTTGTCGCGGCCGTTGTAGAGTTTCGGCAGCATGACGGGGCCGGATAGCGTGGCTCCGAATTGATTGCGCCGCAGCTTCGATTTCTCGATTTCGAAGAACCCGCGCGCGTCAATGAGGTCGTTACGAATAAATTCGTACAACGACCCGCGGAAGCGATTCGTGCCGCTCTTCATCACCACGCTGAGCACGCCTCCGGCATAGCGGCCATATTCGGCCGAGAAGCCGGAGGTGATCATCTTGAATTCCTGAATGCCTTCGATGGGAGGGCTCACCACCGCGCCCGTGTTGCGGCGCTGCGTGTTGTTCATGCCGTCCACCAGGAAGCCGACATTGTCGGCACGGGCGCCGTTGATGGCGTACGCGCCGTCGCCGTCTTCGCCCTTCGGGAGCACGCCGCCGGTGAGATAAGCGAGGTCGCTGAAGTTACGGCCCGCGAGGGGCATTTCGGTGATCTCGGCGTTGGTGGTCACGTCGCCGCGCGCGCCTGTCTCTGTGTTGAGCACGGGAGGAGCTTCCGTCACGGTGACGCTCTCAGTGGTTGCGCCGATTTCCATGGCGATGTCGATGCGCTGCACCTGGTCGACAGCGAGGACAAACTCGGAGCGGCGATAGAGACGAAAGCCCTCCACCTTCGCCTCAAGCGAGTAGCGGCCTGGAGCGAGATAAGGAATGGTGAAGTCGCCGGTTTCGTTCGATGCCCCTTGCTGCGACTGGTTCGTATCGAGATTGGTGATGCGGACAGCGACGTTGGGGATGATAGCCCCGGTGGAATCCGAAACGCGGCCGACAACGCTTGCCGAAGGAGTCTGCGCGAAAACATGAACCCAAGCGCAGAAAAGCAGTAAGATGACGCGAACCATACTAACCTCCATGCCGGATCGCGGTGGTTGCGCCGCAAAACCGGACCTTATGCTGTCACGCTATCACAATGAACCGTGGACAGCGTATTGCATTCCGTCCATCGCACGGGTTGCGCCCCGTTGATTCACTTTGATCGCGGATTACGCATCCACGCATGAAGGGGATTGGTTACGAATTTTGCGCAGTGCCGCGATTGAGACGATCGAACAGCCACGCCTTGGCCAGACTGAAACGCCGGTCGACGGTGGGTTTCGAGATGCCAAGCAGCTCAGCCGTCTCCTCGGCGGTGCAGCCGAGAAACACCCGGTGCTCCAGGATCGCCAGCGCGTCGGGGAACGCCTGGCCGAAGTCTTCGAGTGCTCGATCGACGTCGATCATCTGAACGCTCGCCGCGTCCACCCATGCCATTTCCGCGCTGAGCGGAACGCGAGCACGTCCTCCGCCCCGCTTGCCGGCATTGCGTGCGCGGGCCTCGTCAACAAGGATCTGACGCATCATGCGCGCGGCGAAACCGAAGAAGTGCGCGCGATCGGTCCACGAGGCCTGCGATTGTTGCGTCAGGCGCAGAAACACTTCGTGCACCACGCTGGTCGCGTCCAACACCTGCATTCCCGTTTCGCGGGCCGTGTAAGCGTGAGCCAGTTGGCGAAGATGCTGATAGACCAGCGGCATCAATTCATCTTGCGCGGACCGGTCGCCTTCACTCCAACGAAGCAGGAGGGTGGTTACGTTTGCAGTCACGGATACTTGATATGGTAAGCTGCGTTTCTTTCCCGATACAAGACGCACCTGTTTGCGAAACGCGGTGCAGACGGGCGCCAACCGGGGACTTCTATGGATTTTGAACTGCTGCAGCGGGCGGGACAGGTTTACGAATCAGCTCTCGATTTGCCCGAAAGCGATCGCGAGGCGTTTATCCGATCGCAGTGTCTTGGGGATGCGCAACTGGAGGAGCAGGTCCTCAGGCTTCTCGAAGCCGCTTCCTTGGAACAGGCCGCGAATCAGGATGCGCTGCGGCAAATCGCCCCTCCAGCAGCCGACCGGAGATTCGGACAATATCGCGTGACCGGACTCTTGGGCCAAGGCGGAATGGGCACGGTCTACAAAGCCGAGCGTGCCGACGGGCAGTTCCTGAGGCAGGCGGCGGTGAAGGTGGTCACCGGGACCGAAGCAACCGGAGAACTCCAGGTGCGCTTCCTCACCGAGCGCCAGATTCTCGCGCAGTTGGAGCATCCGCACATTGCCCGCCTTCTGGATGGCGGCATGACCGAGGCGGGCGAGCCGTTTCTCGTGATGGAGTACGTGGATGGCGAGCCGATTGATCAATGGTGCGATGCGAGAAAGCTCACCATCCGCGAGCGAATCGAGTTGTTCCTGAAAGTGGTTCGCGCCGTGGACTTCGCTCACCGGCAGCTCATTGTGCATCGCGACATCAAGCCGCCGAACGTCCTGGTGGACCAGGACGGCGAGCCCCGCCTGCTCGACTTCGGAACCGCGAAGATTCTCGGGCCCGAGCAACTGGGCAAGACACAGCAATTCCTCACCCCGCGCTATGCGAGTCCCGAGCAGCTCCGCCATCAGCCTGCATCGGTATCAATGGATGTGTATGCGCTCGGCGTACTGCTCTATGAGTTGCTCACGGGCCAGTGGCCGTTTGGGGATCCGCATGAAGCGAATCTGAACTTCGCCCGGGCAATGGGACAACTCCGGGCCACAATACCTTCTTCCACCACGTCGGAAGCCGCTGCGTCCATGCGTGGTGTGTCGGCACGGCAGATGCGCGAACTGCTGCGAGGCGACATTTCGTATGTGCTGCTGCGTTCGCTGGAAGCGGATCCGAAGCTGCGCTATGCATCCGCCCGCGAGTTCGCGGATGACCTTGAACGGTACCTTGGCGGCTATCCGGTGGAGGCTCGGGGCAAGGATGCCGCGTATCGATTCCAGCGATGGATCAGCCGGAATCGATGGGCTGCGGCCACCGCGGCGCTAGTGCTGATCTCGCTGGGAGCAGGCGTGTTCCTGCGTGAACAGCAGCGGCGTGTGGCAGCGCAGAGGGAAACCGAACTGCGCGCGCTGTCGCGATATCAACTCTTCGAGTTGCAGGATCAGATGGCGTTCTACGGAGTGGCGATGCCACTGCGCCGTGCGGCCGCGCAGCGTTCCTTGGATGCGCTCGACCGCATTCCGGTGGATGGCGGGTCAAGCGCGGAGTTCCGGGCTGAGCTCGCCGAGAGTTACGCGAGACTGGCGGAGATCCTTGGCAATCCCATGAAGTCAAGTCTCGGCCGCGCAAGCGATGCCAAGCGAGCCTTGCAGCGCGCACTCGATCTGGCGGGGACTCTGCCGGACGGCGATGCGTTTCTGCGGACGCGTCTGAGCGTGGTCTTGCAACAAGCGATGTTCGAGTTTGCCGAGTCAAAGGGCACCAAGCCGCTCGACGAAGCGCGCAGGCTGACGGCGGAGTTGCGCAAGCGCGTTAGACCGGACCAGGATTCCCCCGAAGATGTCGCGAGGCTGGCCGCGGTGGTCGGCAATCTGGTACAGATCAGCCGCAACGCCGGGGGCACCATTCTGAGTGAAAGTGCCGGGGAGGAGGATCTCGCGGTGGCGGAGGCGTTGCTCGAAGCCGCGATCCGCCGCGATCCGGAACGTCCACAGTTTCTGCAAACGAAGTATGCGTTGCGGCTCACTCAGGCGGAGACAGTAGCTTCGAAGCGCCCGTCTGAAGGGATCGCCGAGTTGTTGGACATCCCGGCGCGAATCGACAAACATCCGCCCGCAATTGCCGCAGGCCGCGCATTGCGTTACGTCAAGGCGCAGGCGCTGTGCGCCGCAGGCTGGTTTCAAGGACAGGCCCGCGTCTATGACGATGCAATCACCAGTCTGCAAGCGGGCGCGGCACTTCTGGAGCGAATCGCGAATGACGATCCGGATCAGGCGACCGCCTATTTCGATCTCGCCGGATGCTATCGCACCTGGGGTTTCGTCAATGAGTATGCGGGCCGTCCGGAGGCGGCCATCGAGCCATTGCGGAAATCAATCGCGACGCATGAGCGCATTCTTGCAAAAGCGCCGAGTGAAGGTACCAGGATGGTTCGCGCGGAGTTGTTGATCCGCCTGGCAAAGGATCTGGAAAAGACGGGAGCGCATTCGGAAGCGCGGCTGGCGGGGGAACAGGGTCTGCAGGGGTTGATCGAGCTCGCGTCGCGTCCAAGCGCCACGCTGAATCAACTGATCAATGCGGCTCGCTATCTGATGGACCCTCCGCCGGCGGTTGCCAAGGATCCACGCCGCGCACAGGAGTTCATCAAGAGGGCGGAGGCGAAGGCCGCGGACAACATCTTTGTGTTGGAGATGCTCTCGTATGCGGCGGAGCAGAACGGCGACCTTTCCGCGGCTCTGGCAGCGGCGAAGAAGCGTCTTGCGTTGACGCCGGAGTCCAACGCCCCGGCGCGGGAATTGGCATTGAAGCGGATTCAGGAACTGGAGGCGAAGGCCGGCACGCCGGCGGCCCAATAGCGCTGTGGAACCGAGGTCTTAGCGTCGCAATCTGAAAACGGTACACGATGTCCGTCTCTTCGGAGCGTTTCCGAACCGGATCTGCGGCGCTCATGCCGTATGATGGGACGTAGGACTTAGTGAGCAAGCGCGAACTCATCGATCGGGAGATTGAAAGACTGTCGGACATGGACCTCGACCGTCTGCTTGGGTTCCTCCGTACGCTTGCCGAAGAACATGCCGATGCGTCGATTTCCGCATTGGCTGCGGAGTCCTCGCTGGCTAGGGACTGGCTCTCCCCAGAGGAGGACGCTGCCTGGGCCAATTTGTAAAAGGCGACGTCGTCGTGCTGAATTTCCCTTTCTCGGACCTCAGCCAGAC
>JAEUQE010000311.1 GCA_016789785.1 Bryobacterales bacterium | reverse complement strand
GACGAAGCGTTTCTGCCGGGCACAGCGGAACGGACGCGGATCATGGACCGGTTGCACGCCTACAGTTACTATCTGGAAGCGCTGCTGGCGGTATCGGACCGGTCGGTCTGTGCCGCTCGATTGGACAACGGGATCCGGCGTGCGGCAGCCTATCTTCGGGAGATCGCACCACAGTTTGTCCGATCCGACGTGTACGCGCAGATCCTTCGTGTGCGCTTGTTCGCCGGTCAACTGGGCGTGGTCCCGTTGGACCGGGAACAGGCGGCCGAAGAAGCCGCGGCGATTCCTCACTTTCAGTGGGATTCGGCCGAGGTCCGGTTGAATGGCGGATACTGTTTCGGACGGAGAGACGGGCAACTGACACCGTTCGCAAACCCCGTATCGACGGCGTTCTGCATGCAGGCTGTGAACTTGTGGCAGAAGTCGCAGGACGGCGGGTTTGAGGAAACCTGGCGAGATCTGATTTGACCATCAAGGTCGCATTCCTCTCCTGTAACGACCCACTTGCCGCGCCGTTCCTGGAGCGGATGCAGACCTTGTATCCCGAACTTCCGCTCTACGTCGTTTCCGAATTCCCTCCGCCGGCAATCAACGCCGCGGCGCCGCCGAAGTGGATTCCCTACAAGCCCAACCGCTCGTTTGCGGAGAACTTTGCCCGCTGCCGCGCGATGATTGGCAATGCGACGGTGCGGTTGGCGGCGGTGGTTCTTGAACCGAAGACTCCGTATTGGCGCCTGCGATGGATGGCGTTCCGCCTCTCGCCTCTGCAGTTTCTTGCGTTCAATGAGAACCTGGACAACTTCATGCTTCGGCCCCGTTGCGCGGGCACCATCGCGAGGCACTTCCTGTGGCGCTCGAAGAACTTCCTGCGCTGGCAATCGAAGCCCGGCGGACCTTTGTATACGTGGCTCTGGCGCCTCCGTCACCCGAAACAATTGCGTCGTCCATTGTTTTATGCGGCGGGACGGCTTGCCGGCGCGATTGCGTCGTGGCTCCGGCCGTTGCTGGGCGCGCCTGCCGATCCTCCGGCACAACCGCGGCCTGACGGAATCAGCGTGGTCGTGCCGACGCGGAACGGCAAGACTCTGGTGGAGCGTCTGCTCCCGGGAGTGCTGGCGGACCTTCCCGAGTTGAGCGAAGTGATCGTTGTCGACAATGGTTCCGACGACGGTACGGCGGAGTATCTGGCATCGGCTTATCCGCAGGTTCGTGTGGAGTTGAGCCGGGAACCGCTATCGTTTGCGGCAGCCGTGAATCGTGGGATCCGCGCGGCGCGCTACTCCCATGTATGTCTGCTGAACAACGACATGATCATCGAGCCTGGCTTCTTCAAGCCGTTACGCTGCGCCTTCGATACGAACCCCGACCTGTTCTGTGCCACCGCGCAGATTCTGTTCCCTGAGGGCATGCGGCGTCAGGAGACCGGCAAGGCGGTTTGGTGGCCGCGCGAGCAGGACCGCCACGTGCGAGACTTCCCACTCCGCTGCATCACTCCGTTTGACGGCGAAGACGGTAGCTATGTGCTCTACGGCAGCGGCGGCTGCTCGATGTATTCCGCGGCGAAGTTGCAGCAAATTGGCGGATTCGACGAAGTGCTGGCGCCTGCGTACGTCGAGGATCTGGACCTGGGATGGCGCGGCTGGCAGCGCAATTGGCCGACCGTCTACGTGGGCGCGGCGCGCGTCACGCACTTCCATCGCAGCACGACCTCGCGCTACTTCGAGCCCGAAATGCTGCAGAGTTTCGTGGAGTTCAACTTCCTCCGGTTTCTCATTCGCCGCGTGACGAAGGCGCGCGTGTTTGGGCGGCTGTGGCGCGACGCATTGGACCGGTTGAGCCTGTTGGCAGCGGAGCAGCCGTGGTTCACAGGATGGGCGCTGAGTTCTCTCGGATACGCTTGGAAGTCGGTGCGGTTACTTCAGCCCGCGCCGCGAGAGTGCTTCGACGAAGATGCGATTCTCGCGCTGGGCAGCGGTGACGTCGCGGCCTTTCCGGGATTGCGCAATGAAGGGCGAACGCGCGTGCTGGTGGTGAGCCCTTACATTCCGTTTCCGCTTTCGCATGGTGGCGCGGTACGCATCTACAACTTGATGCGGGGTGCGGCGGCGAACTTCGATCAAGTGCTTGTCGCCTTCGTCGAGGACCTTGCCCCGCCACCGAAAGAACTGCTTGCGCTCTGTGCCGGGATCGTGTTGGTGCGGCGGAGACTGACGCACTTGCTGCCCGATCGTGGACGTCCCGACGTGGTGGAGGAGTTCTGCTCACCCACCATGCAGGCGGTGCTGCGGCAGCTTGTGCGCAAGTGGAAGCCAGAGATCGCGCAACTTGAGTTTACTCAGATGGCTCAGTATCACGGCGATTGCCAGCCCACGCGCACGATCCTCGTCGAGCACGATGTGACGCTGGATCTGTATCAGCAGTTGCTCGAAAAGAAGGATGACTGGGAGACACGGCGGCAGCTTGATCGTTGGGTGAAGTTCGAACATGCGGCATGGCGCGAAATGGATGCGATCGTGGTGATGTCGGAGAAGGACCGCAAGGTTGCTGGAGAGCGTGCGGTCACAATCGCCAACGGTGTGGACCTCGACCGCTTCCGGCCATCCGGCCGTACTCCCGATCCTCAGCGCATTCTCTTCATCGGTTCATTCGCGCACTTGCCGAACCTGCTGGCGCTCGACTTCTTCCTGCGCGAAGCGTGGCCGCACCTGGTGCGAAGCGCCGGCAATCCGGTGTTGCACGTGATCGCCGGATCGAGGCCTGACTACTTCCTCGACCGTTATCAGGAGCACGTGCGCCCGCCACTGGCCCAGACAGGCATTGAGTTGGAGGGCTTTGTTTCGGACGTTCGGCCGGCATATGAGCGTGCCGCCGTAGTGATCGCGCCGTTGATCGCGAGTGCTGGAACGAACATCAAGATCATGGAAGCGATGGCGATGGAGAAGGCGATCGTCTCCACGCCGGCCGGTATCAATGGACTGGATCTGGAGAATGGCCGGGACGTGCTTGTCGTGGAATCAGGCGAGGCGATGGCTGCGGCGATTGCGGATCTGCTGAAGGATCCGGTCCGGCGGCGCGCGTTGGAGATGCATGCTCGGGCAACGGTGGAGCGCGAGTTCGGATGGGAGCAAATCGCACGCAAGCAGAGAGAACTCTACGAGCGTCTGATTCAAGGCGTGTGACGCGAATCACCCCAATTCGAGGCTCTGCAAAATTCAGCGCTGAGCCCGGCCCTTGCGCGCGAGATAGAAGCTGCGATATCCCGGCGAGTAGAAGCGGTTGCGGAAGAACGGAGAGGCGTCCCAAGCCTGTACTTGGTCAAAGCCGGCGGCACGAAGTGTGCGCCGCATTTCTGCCTCGGACCAGCACACTTCTTCCACACGCTCACGGTGCCTGCGCCACAATCCGTTCTTCTGTTCGACGAACCAATCCACCTCGCACGCGGCACGCAGACCATCCGGCTCGCACTTGCCGTGCATCACCATCGCGACTCCGGGCAAGTCGTTCCACCACACCTCTTCCCAGGTATTCAGGAAAGCGCCGCGATTGTTCACGTCGAAGAAGAAGTGCCCGCCGCCATTGAGCGCAGCCGACACTGCATCCGCCACCCGGGCGAGATCGGCACGCTCCGGCACGTGATTGAGGGCGTCGAACTCGCACGTCACCAGATCGACAGGCTCGGGCAGAAGGAAGTCGCGCATGTCCGCTTCGATCACCCGCGCCTTGACGCCCTGCTGCCGCAACTTGGCGCGGGCCGCTTTGCACATGCCGGGAGAGAGGTCCACGCCGTACACCTTGATGCCGCGGCCGGCGAGTTCGACCATCGTTCTTCCAGTACCGCAAGCAAGGTCGCATGCAATGCGGATGCCTGGCCACAAGGGCTTCAGGATCTTCTTACGGGCAGCGGTGAAGCCAGCCGGCACCTGGAAGATCTGGTCGTAATACTCGGCGAGCCAGCGATAAGGGCGAACACGAAGAGGCGGCACGCTTCATCTTATCGATGGTGCGGGAGCGCTTGCACGCAGGGACCCTACTGCATGGGCCGTGCGCGTGTGGTCGATTCTACAAAGAACATCGCGTCGAATGCGTCGGGCGCGACCATTTCCGAGTAGAACGCGAACGGAGTCCGCTCATCATAGAGCGAGCCGATGGTGCGGGTCTCCAGTGACAATCGCATCATGGAGCCCGGGCCGGTCAAGGGTACACGTCTCATGTCGATTGCCAACAGGGGAACGCCGGCGGAGGCATAAAGCGCGTCCAGTGTGTTCCCTGGCGGGGCCGTGACGGTGAATTCCCGCAGTTGGCGACTAAGACCGTCGATGGCCTGGAAGGATCCTTGATGGAACGCGAATCCGAAGATGATCATATCGGTGCCGTACTGGTCCCATAGATAGCGCCCCATGGGAACGTAGCCCCGGTAGCCGTTCGTCGCGACATGCCCGTTGTGCGCCCAGAGCACGATCTTCGAGCCGGGGTTCTGATCGAGAATCCAACTGACGTTTTCCGCCATGGCGCGGTCCCTCGTGTTCGAGCCGGCGCGAAGTTCGGCAACCTGGCAGACCACTCGCGCATTCTGAATCACCCAGTCAACGGCGGCAGCGGTTTGCCCGGTGGCGATGTAGCGCTCGCGCGCGTCCTTCATGTGTGAAACGACGGCAGCACATTGCTCCGCGGCTTCCGGTGCTGTGAGAAGAGTATCGTTCAGGTAGCGGCTGCGAAGGCTCTGTTTTCCGGAGAACGCCTGTGCCGCATCCAACTCGACGCGAAAGCCCGCGCCGCCAACGGAGAAGCCTCGGGGCTGGGGTGATTCGAAATCGAAGTCGATGGCGGGATTGGTGTAGGGTTGGCCATCGATCTCGATGGAGAGCGCGTCGAACCACGCCGTTCCGTTCCCCGGATGGAGTGCGCCGAAGACCACACCAGTGGCATTGGCGGGGACGGATGTGTTGATTTCGTAGCGGGTCCAGTCCTGCGTACCGGTCGCGCCTCGATTGCTCATGTTGTCGAGAAACAACGAGCCACCGGGACCATCCACGCGCAGCCACAGGCCCGCGTAGCCGGTACGGATCTGGTCGGTTTTGATCCAGCCCGAGTAACGAATGCGCCGGCCCGACGCGGCACTGGCTGGCAAGGATGCCGATGCGAGACCGAAGCCTTGCACGGCGGCCCCGAGCCTGGGTACTTCGCCAAGTACGCGGTCCACCTCCGGAAGGTACTCTGGTTCGGTGCGCGTGATGAAGTCGCGAACAATGTCCAAGGCCACGTTGGGCGTCTGCATGTCGAAGCCTGTGAACTGCACGCGGCCCTTGCCCGATGCGTTGAACTCACGCATCCACTCCACCATGGCGAGCACTTCTTCGGTCTGCCAGGTCCAGAAGTACATGCCGCGCAGAATCGCTTTCGGATCACCCACGCCGCGAAGCACATAGTCGTTCATGCGATACGACTCGGGCATGTTCGCTTCGATGGAGAAGATGTTGAATCCCATTTCCGTGGCGAGAAATTCGAGCATGCGGTGCTTGAGTTGAAAGAACTCCCGGGTTCCGTGTGTCGCTTCGCCGAGCGAGACGATGCGCGCGTTGCCGATCATCTGCCGTAGCGGCTGCATGTCTTCGAAGCCATTGCCGGCTTCCACCGTGCGCAGTGGAATTGCATTGCGCCGCACCCACGTCTTGTTCTCTTCCACTGTACTCTCGGGCAGAAATGCGACTTCGAACTCGAAGTATCCGAGATTGTCCCGGAAGGCTCCCTCGTTGTCGCGATCATTCACAGCGAAGAAGGTCGCATCGCCCTCCGTTTTGTAGACCAGCGCACCGGCAGGACGTTGTGGATTGATGAAATCCTCGGGTTGGAAGCGAATGTCGCGGGCAGGGATCGTTGAACTGCCCAGGGGGCCATTGCAGCCGTTGGTGGCAGCCAGTGCGGGATCCCAGCAGATGGTCCCGCGGGAGCGGCTCACCACTACCAACGTGCCGGCCGTATCAGGGAAGCGCACCGCGCGGCGCTGATTGGCCGGCAGGATCACACGGTAGGCGCCGGGGCCGGTGGGCGTGATGACTGCACTGTCAGGAGTGCAAAGCTGAGTACTGCCCGGCGCGCAACCAGGGCCGGTGAGTTGGGCACTCATCTGATCCCCGAGAGAGGCAACGAGGAGCAAAATGGAGAACACTTGGAATGGGACCTCAACCGCTATGCTACCAGCGATTCAGAGCTATCACCCTGCTCGTTCTCGTTCCCGGTGGTGCAGGCACGCGCTCTGTCCAGAATGCTGAACTGCCTGGCACTCATCGCTCACGAGTCTGATATAGTTCGTCGCCAAGCACCCTGTAGATGTCGCTATTTCCAAACACTTCGTGAAATGGAGATTCAAGATGAAGCCAGCTCGATATGTGCTGCTCCCATCCCTTCCAGTGCGGCTCTCAATACTCGTACTGGCGCTGATGTCCACGCTTCCCGCGCAATTCACCACCGCGAATCTCGGCGGTACGGTGAGCGATTCCTCGGGCGCGGCAGTTGCCGAAGCCAAGGTGACCATTCGAAACACCGAAACAGGATTCACCCAAATTGTTCCCACCGGCGCGACCGGTTCCTATCTGTTTTCCAGGCTTCCCGTGGGGCCATATTCGCTCACCGTGGAGAAGCCCGGCTTTGCCACATATGTACAATCCGGCATTCGCCTCACCGTGGATCAAATGGCCAATCAGAATGTGACGCTGCAAATCGGCCAGGTGAGTGAGCAGGTCACGGTCACCGCGGAAGCGGAGTTGCTTCAAACGCGAACGGCCACCGGCGGACAACTGGTGAACAAGCGCAACATCGAAGAACTGCCGCTGCAAGGGCGACGTCCGGAGCGGCTGATTTATCTGGCGGCGGGTACTGTGGACCTGGGACGCAACGCTTGCCGCATCTGTGGACACGGTGGTGTCTATCCGGGTCAGGAAACTGCCGGCGTGAATGGCGCCGGCATCGGTCAGGTGAACTTCCAACTCGACGGCACCAGCCACAACGACACCTATCTGAATGCGAGCCTTCCGTTCCCGAATCCCGATACGGTGCAGGAGTTCAGCCTGCAATCGAGCAACTTTTCGGCCGAGTACGGGAACGCGTCGGGAGGTGTGGTGAACATCATTGCGCGATCGGGAACCAATGAGATTCACGGGACGATGTTCAACTTCCTACGCAACGGCGCCATGAACTCGAGACAGTTCTTCGCCCCCGTGCAGGACACGCTGAAGCGCAATCAGTTCGGCGGAACGGTGGGTGGTCCGATTGTGCGTAACAAGCTGTTCTACTTCGGCAGCTATCAGGGCACGCGCGTGCGCAATACTCCGGCGGGCATCATTCGCTTCGTGCCCACGGCGGCGGAACGGGCGGGCAACTTCTCGGCGACATCGCGGCAGTTGGTAGATCCGCTGAACCGGCAGCCCTTTGCGGGCAATCAGATTCCGGCAAGCCGCATCAACTCGGTGTCCCGGTACTTCCTCGATTGGATTCCGCTGCCCAACGGTCCTGCGGGACAACTTACCTTCGCGGGCATTCCGATTCAGGAGCGCGAAGAGCAGTTGATGGGCAAGGTGGACTACAACACGGGTGCGCACCAGTTGGCCGGTCGCTTCTTCCTTACCGACTTCGAACGCCCCGCCGGCATTCCCGCCGAGCGCGAGAATATCCTTGCGGCTCGCAGTGGGAACGAAGTGCGTGTGACGAACCTGTCGCTGAATCACATCTACACCATGCGGCCCACACTGCTGGTGAACACCACGTTCGGGTTGAATCTGCAGCGCGGCGGGAGTCTGGCTGGCGCGCCGTTCGGCTTCAAGGCGGCCGGCTCGCGGGTCATCGGACCTGAGGATTCCACCCTCAAGGCGCCGCCCGCTCTGAATCTCTCCGTGACCGATGGCTTCAGCATCGGCACAGGACACCGCGGAGTGTTCGACCGGGGTGACTACACGGTTCGCGAAGTGGTCACGTGGATCAAGAACGACCACGAGTTCCGCTTCGGCGGTGAAGCTGTGCGCGTTCACAATCCAATCACCAACACCTTCCAGATGATGGGCAACTTCACGTTCAACGGGCAGCTTTCCGGTAACGGGCTTGCCGACTACATGGTGGGCCGCGCATCGGAGTTCCGGCAAGGCGGCGGCGAGTTCAAGGACCTTCTGGGAACCCGTTGGAGTTTC
>JAEUQE010000310.1 GCA_016789785.1 Bryobacterales bacterium | reverse complement strand
AGAATCTCGCGCGCGGCCGTGATCTTCCCGGGCACGATGGCGAGGATCATGCGTTCCTGCGATTCCGAAAGGAGGATGCGCCACATCGGAAGGCCGCCGGTCTTCAGCGGAACCAATGCGGTGTTCAACCAGACGCCGCAGGGATCGCCGATCTCGCCAACGGCGCTGTTCAATCCCGCTCCACCGACATCGGTGACCGCGCGAATGCAGTCCGCATCGCGCAGATCGATGATTGCGGCGCGAAACTTCACTTCCTCGAGCGGGCTTCCGATTTGCACCGCGGCGGTGTCCATTTGTGCACCGGCGGAACTGGCCGATGCGCCGTGGATCCCATCGTTGCCTGTGAGTCCGCCGATGAGCAACAGCAGATCTCCTGACTGAGGAACGCCTTTTTCAGCAAGATCGCGAGGCACAACACCGATGCTCCCGCCCAACGCAAACGGCTTGGCACGGTAGGCAGGATGAAACGTCATCTGCGACCACATCATGGGTGTGCCGAAGGTGTTGCCGTACTCGCGGATCGCACGAATCGTCTCATGGGCGATCTGCGAAGGTGAGGGGCGTCCAGCAATCGGAGAGGGAGTGCCGGGAATTCCGGTAGCCGTGTATTCATAGACGCCTACGGGATCCGCACCCTTGCCCGCACCAAGAATGTCACGGAGCACACCGCCGAGTTTGGTCAACTGTCCGAAGTAAGCAGAGATGGCCGACGGACCGTTGTGCGTCTCCGCCTTCAGCGCGATGGCAAGACCATCATAGAAGTCCCACACTCCGGCGTTGTCTTCAAACATGGAGAGGATGTTGGGATTCGCGGTATCGCGCGAAGCATGCATCAGGCGCTTCAGCAATTGCCCGAGCGCCTTCCACGTTGTGTGATAGCAATGATCGCTCCACCGCGCGTCCATCGCCTCCAGAAGCACGTCGCTGACGAACGCCGCGTTGGTCTCGATCTGGATGCGCTGGATCTGCTGCATCATGGGCAGATTGAGATTGCGGCCACCGTCGCGGCCGAGCTGTTCGAGTTGCGTGCCGCTCAGTCCACGCAGATCGAAGGTCTCCATCGGAGTGTACTGGCCGGAGGGCTGTAGGGAGTCGTAGTGCGGCTCGGAGTCGTGGATCTCTTCGATGTTCGGATTGAAGTAACGCGCCTCGATGATGCTGCGAAGACGGGAGTCGCTGGACCGGTAGACGGTAGCGACTTTCGCCGCGGTGACAGTCGAGATGCCTAGCAACGCGCACATGCGCACAATGGAATCGCACTCATTGTCGACGATGCCGCGTTGATAGGAGACCCAGCATTCATGCGCCGCGGAAGTGGGGAAGGATTCGCCGGCTACTTCGATGACGCGATCCGCAAGAGTCTCGCACAACTCCGCTGTGCTCACGGAAGGAATGGGAACTGCCGATTCGAAAAAGTAGGCGCGGCAGACATCAATATCGGTCAGCCCAATCGATGCGGCAAAGCGTTGCATGTGCTGCGCCGAGTATTCGGGCTTCTTCACGACGAGAATGCGAAAGACCATAGAGAGATGTGGTGTTGCTTGAGGCTTGGAGGCCAGAGGGGGGCAACTCATTAGCGTAACATACGGGTTGCGCGCCCTCCGGCGATGGGGCGGCCGCGGCGAGAATGGTATGTTGAGGGTTCTCCAATGATCGCCGCAAGAGGACTTACTCGCCGCTACGGAGATTTCGTTGCGGTGAACGACATTCGCTTCGAGATCCCACAAGGGAGCATCTGCGCGTTCCTCGGTCCGAACGGCGCGGGAAAGTCAACGACAGTCAAGATGCTGACGGGCCTGCTGGAGCCGACATCTGGTGATGCGGAAGTTGCTGGCATCCGCGTGTCCACGCGCTCGCTGGATTTGCGGCGGGCGATTGGTGTTCTGCCGGAGAACCTGGGCTTGTTCGATGCGCTCACCGTGGAAGAGCACTTGCGAATGGCGGGCCGTATTTACTCGCTGTCGCGTCATGACACGAATGAGCGCGCTAGACAATTGTTGCGGGCGCTCGACCTGGAGCACGGCAGCGACCGTTTCCTCGATCACTGCTCGCACGGGATGCGCAAGAAGACAGCGTTGGCACTGGCGCTGATCCACAACCCGCGTGTGCTGTTTCTGGACGAGCCGTTCGAGGGGATTGATCCAGTGACCTCGAAGACGATTCGCGACCTGTTGATTACGATTGCCGGCCGCGGAACCACAGTCTTTCTCACATCGCACATTCTGTCGATCGTCGGGAAACTTGCTTCGCACGTCATCATGATCCGGCAGGGCAACATCGTGTGGCATTCCACTGCCGACGCACTGCCGCAAGAGTTGGAGCAGCACTACTTCGATCTGGTAGAGGCTCCGAAATCAGAGGAACTGCCGTGGCTCGGATCGCGGCAGTCATAACGGGACTCGCCCGCGCAGTCTGGCGCGAGCAGCAGAGTCTTGGCTCGGTGGCCGGCAACAACTTCTTCCTTGCGGTCGCCGTGATGATTCCAGGGGCGGGAGTTTTTCTGTTGGCGGTCATTGGCCTGCTGCTGTTGTTACCGCTCTGTTCGGACCCGATGCGCAAGATCCCCAAGGAACGGCTTGCGCTTTGGCCATTCCGGGCAAGCGAGCTTGCGGCAATCCGTTTCGCCAGCGTCTGGCTCAGCCCGGTGATGTGGCTCATCCTTGTCTTGCTCTTCTGGGCATCGGCGCGGTTTCGCACGCTTGGCTGGGAGATCCTCGCCGTGTTGATCGCAACGAATCTGCTCAATGCGGTTGGAGGCGCTCTCATTGAGCGGCGGCCGGCGCTCAACGTGTTCCATTGGATACCGCCAATGCCAGGCATGCTCGGCGAGTTGGTCCAGAAGAACCTGCGGGAGATGCTGAGTACGCTCGACCCCTATCTGGCGATGGTGGTGTCGGCGGCAACGCTCGCCTACCGTGTGTTTTCGCCAGAGCCCCAGCCGGAAGCCCTGTTCATGATGTCCATGATGGTGGTGCTTGCGCTAAGCACCTATGCACAGAGCCTTTTCGCACTGGACGCGGGCGCGCCGTTTCTGCGCTACCGGCTGTTGCCGCTGCGAGGCTGGCAGGTTCTTCTCGCCAAGGACATCGCCGTCCTGATGGTGTCGCTGATCCTTGCGGCACCGCTGCGGATTCTGGCCGCGTTGGCGGCGGCACTCTCAGTGCTGGCGGTGGGTCATCACGCATCCGTGGCGCACCGGCAGCGGCAGCCCCGATGGCGGTTCACCGGCGGCATGGTGGTGCCTCATGGACTGGTGCAAGTGTTGGTGCTGTTCGGTTCTGGTGCCCTTGTTGAGCGCGTTCACGAAGCGTGGATCCTGGCGATCGCCCTCGGCTGGCTTGCGTCGCTCACATGGTACGGCCGGCGCCTGGAAGATCATTCCTGATCAACGGCGTTTGATCGCGGACAGCGCGGCCCAATCACCGCGCTCGCGAAGTTCCGCAATCTCGAATCCGCGCGCGGTGAGAGCGCTTCGGACTTCTTCGAGTTGCTCTTCAAAGAAGCCGCTGGCGATGAGGCGCCCGTGGCGCACGAGCACGCGATGGATCTCAGGCAGGATGTCGATCAGTGCGCCGGTGGGCAGGTTTGCCAGAACGGCCGTGAACGCGCTGGAACGGCAGGCGTCCGTGGTGCCGTGCCACAACGAGATCGTGGACTGATTGCCGGCAATCTGAATGGCCTCCGGGCTCGTGTCACAGGCGGCGGCGAAGCGTGCGTGCAGGTGTGCGGAAGCGATCGCAAGAATGCCGGTTCCAGTGCCGACGTCGAGCACGCGATCACCAGGGTTGATCGCAAACTCCAGGAGTTCGAGGCAAAGCTGTGTGGTCGGATGATCGCCCGAGCCGAACACGTTGCCAGGTTGCATGGTCAATCGAATGCGCCCCTCGGGCGTCATGGAAGTGTCCCACGGTGGCGCGAGATAGAAGCGTCCCCCAACGGCGAACGGCTGCCATTCGTGCTGCCAGTTTGCCGAGTAATCGAGCGAGTCCTCGCGGGTGAGCAACGGCTCGCGGTCCTGATAGGCCGCACAGCACAGCCGCGCATCCCGCTCGGTTGCGAAATAGGCGATCAGAACGCCGCACTCCTCGCGCACACCCGAAGTGCCGAGATCCTGCAGCTCCGCCAGCAGCAAATCCGTTTCCTGATCCTCCGCCCGAATGGTAACAGCGAACATTTTTTCTCCAGCTTTGCACAAAACTATTGCAACGATGGGAAGGAATGCGACACAATTCTTCGTCGTTACAATTACCATGCCTATTACCAACGAGCCACGGCTATTGATTCGCGGGAAAGCGGCCGCGCATGGATTTGCACCACGCATCGGGAAGCAGGCTTTCGCGCTGACGCGCTTGTTCGATGTGCCAGCACGTGCCGGCTTCGGCGTTTCTGAGTCTGAAGAGAGTTGGTATCTGGCATCGGCGCCGAGCGGCGACGAGAACCACGCGTGGGACTTGGCGCATCAAGCGATTGAGCAGATGCCCGAGTTGGAAGTGACCGCGATTGAGCCCGACCTGATGCAGCAGTGGGGATTTGAGAAGCCGGACACGCGGCGTGGCGAGTTCGCCTCGAAGGCCGTGGTGAACCGCTGCGAATATGAGCCAGCCGACAGCGACTTCCCGGATCCGGGCTCGTTCGCGTGGCATCTGCAGCCTGCCTTCTCCCAGTTGGATGGCGCACGCAAGAGTGTTGGTGAAAATGGAAAACGGGTTCGCGTGGCGCACATCGATACGGGTTATGACGCGAGCCACGTCACGTTGCCGGCGCATCTCGACCACGTTAAGCAACGCAACTTCATTGACCCGAGCAGGCCGCATGATGCGACCGACAGAACGCCCGATGGATTTCTGAAGTTTCCGGGGCATGGCACGGCGACACTCGCCCTGCTGGCAGGCAACAAGCTTTTGGGCATGCCCCGCCTGGAGCAGAACACAGGCGACTTCCTGGGGGGTGCGCCCCACGCGCATATCGTTCCGATTCGTGCGGCGAACTCGGTGGCGCAATTCTACACGAGCACGATCGCGCAGGCGCTGGAGTACGCATTGAGCGCGCAGTGCGACGTTGTCTCAATGAGTCTGGGTGGACTCGCGTCGGAAGCATGGGCAGATGCGGTCAACCGCTTGTATGAGGCGGGAGTGGTGGTGGTTGCCGCTGCTGGGAACAACTTCGGCGGATTCCCGACAAGCAGCATCGTCTACCCCGCGCGATTCCATCGTGTGATCGCCGCCTGTGGCGTGATGTCGGACGGCAAGGCATACTCGGGCTTCGGCCTGCACAAGATGCAAGGGAACTATGGGCCCGCGAGCAAGATGAAGTCGGCAATGGCTGCATATACACCCAATACGCCGTGGGCCGAAATTGGCTGCCAGAAAGTGATTGACGCAAACGGTGCGGGCACTTCCTCGGCAACCCCGCAGATCGCCGCTGCCGCGGCACTTTGGCTGGCACAGCACCAGCCGGAGTTCAAAGAGCGATGGCGGCGCGTGGAGGCTGTGCGATGGGCGTTGTTCACATCCGCCGCGAACACCGATGCCGAAAAGCTTGGGCGAGGCGCGCTACGGGCGGCGGAGGCTTTGAAACTGGTTCCGCGAGAGCAGGACCTCAGCATGACTCCTCGCGATTCCGCCTCATTCGCATTTCTGAAGGCGCTAACCGGCCTCGGAATGGCGACGTCCTCACGGCAGCATCTGTTCGATTTGGAGTTGCTGCAACTCACGCAGCAGGCCAGGCAACTGGATGATCTCGCCGGCGATCCGCAGCAGCCCGGCGATCTGCGGCATGTGCAGAGATTCCTCGAATATGCGATCGAGCAGGCTGGAGTCTCGCAGATGTTGCGAAGGCATCTCCAGCAGATGGTGTCGAGCCGGCGCCCTCAGGTCGCCATCTCGACGGTGGCTCCCAAGGTTCCGCAGGTCAGCGCGAGGGGTGGCGAGGAGTCCCGGCCTGTCACGCCAGCAGTACCGCCGTTCCGGCGGCTGCGCGTATTCGCGATTGATCCGCTGGCAAAGACGCGACAGGATACGTTGGCGATCAGTGAGACGGTTCTGAAAGTGGAGTGGGAGAAAGATCGTGACGACAGCAACATTCTCCGGCCGGGACCTGTGGGCGAGTATGTGGAAGTGGTGGACATCGATCCCGCCAGCCGGTGCTGCTACCCGCCGGTGAATCTGGATGATCCGAATCTGCTGGCGCAGGATGGGTTGCCTCCCTCGGAAGGCAATCCTCAGTTCCATCAGCAGATGGTGTACGCGGTGTCGATGAACACCATCAAGCACTTTGAGCGTGCACTGGGCCGCGTTGCGCTGTGGTCGGCACACACTGTTGGCGAGGGCAAGGACACGGAGGAGCATTTCGTCCGCAGGCTTCGCATTTATCCCCATGCGCTCCGTGAGGCGAACGCTTACTACAGCCCCGACAAGAAGGCTCTGCTGTTTGGGTACTTTCAGGCGTCGCGAAGGAACCCTGGGCTGAATCTGCCGGGTGGGCTTGTCTTCACGTGTTTGTCGCAAGACGTTGTGGCGCATGAAACCACACATGCCCTGTTGGATGGTTTGCACCGGCGCTACGTGGAGCCAACGAATCCCGACGTGCGTGCATTTCACGAAGGGTTCGCTGACATTGTTGCCATGTTCCAGCACTTCACGCAGGCCGAAGTACTGCATCACGTGATCGTGAAAACGCGCGGCGACCTCTCCAAAGACAATGAACTCGGCCAGTTGGCGCAGCAGTTCGGACAAGCGATTGGCAGCCGGGCCGAGTTGCGCAATGCCATCACGCTGAAAGCCGATCCTTCCTACTACGCGGAAGAGACCGAGGCGCACAGCCGTGGTGCAATTCTGGTGGCCGCGGTGTTCGATGCGTTTCTGGCAATCTACAAGACCCGGATCGCGGATCTGCTGCGGCTGGCAACGGGGGGAACGGGCGTGCTGCCGAGCGGCGAGATTCATCCGGATCTGGTGAATCGTCTCGCACGGGAAGCTGCGAAGACCGCGCATCAGGTTCTTACCATCTGCATCCGGGCGCTCGACTACTGTCCGCCCGTGGATATCACCTTCGGCGAGTACCTGCGCGCAATGATCACCGCGGATGCTGACATGGTGCCCGATGACAAGTACGGCTACCGTGTCGCATTGATCGAAGCGTTCCGGCGGCGTGGCATCTATCCGAGCAACGTTCCCACGCTTTCCGTAGAGAGTTTGCGATGGAAGGCGCCAGCGATGCCACTTCAGCACGTGGAGCATCTAATGAGCGAACTGGATCTCGATTGGAACCTCCGCACAAACCGGTTTGCCGCTTACTACCAGAGCAAGACCAACCAGCGGCGCATGCATGGGTGGTTGACGAGGCATCTCGTGCCAGAGATGGAGCGGCATCTTGGGCTGCATATCCGAGGCGAGGATGATGTCCCGACGATTCGCAAGAGCCGGTACACGAAGCTACCTTCGCTGGAGGTGCATTCGGTGCGGCCCGCGCGGCGTACCGGGCCGGATGGATACACCGTGACGGATCTGGTGGCGGTGTTGACGCAGACCCGCGAGGAAGAGGTGAACGGGCTGAAGTTCAAGTTCCGCGGAGGCTGCACACTGTTGATTGACTTGGAGAGGAAGCGCATCCGCTACGCAATCATCAAGAGCATTCACAGCGAGTCGCGTTTGAAACGTCAACAGGAATATATGTTTGGGAGTACGGCGGGTTCGCTGCACTCTCTGTATTTCGATGACAAGAGCGATCCCAACGAACCGTTCGCGATGCTGCATCGAGGACTGTAGGAGGACCTATGGCGACAAAGAAGCCCGCAAAGAAAGCTGTGAAGAAGGTGGCCGCGGCCACGCCGGCGCCGCCACTGGCGAAGGCGCCCCGCGCGCGAGTGTTGATGTATCGCCAGGGACTGGGCGACTGCTTCCTCATCGGTTTTCCAAAGACGGATGGCGAGACGTTCTGGGTCATGATCGATTGCGGCGTGGTGCTGGGAACAGCGGATGCGAAAGACCAGATGGACAAGGTGGTGGAGCACATCATCCGGACCACGAACGGAGCCGTCGACATTCTGGTTGCGACTCACGAGCATTGGGACCATGTCTCGGGGTTCGCCCAGTCAGCCGCGCTGTTCACCGAAGGGGGAGCGCGTGAAGCCGGAAAGCTTGCGGTGAAGAAGCTGTGGCTGGCGTGGACGGAAGATGAGAAGCACCCGCTGGCTACGAAGATCCGCAGAGACCGTGTTGAGAAGCTGCAGGCCCTGCGCGCGGCGTC
>JAEUQE010000030.1 GCA_016789785.1 Bryobacterales bacterium | reverse complement strand
AACATTCCCATCGTCAGCTCGGCGATGGATACGGTCACGGAATCTCATCTCGCCATTGCGCTCGCGCAGCAAGGCGGCATCGGGATTGTGCACCGGAACATGCCCATCGACAAGCAGGCCGAAGAGGTCGATCGTGTGAAGCGCAGTGAGAGTGGAATGATCGTGGACCCGATCACGATCAGCCCCGATGCGCGGATCGCCGATGCGCTCGATCTGATGAAGCGCTATCGCATCTCGGGCGTACCCGTCACCGAACCGGATGGCAAGCTGGTGGGCATTCTCACCAATCGCGACTTGCGTTTCGAGAACCGCTTTGATGAGCCCGTGAAGCGGGCAATGACGGCCAAGAACCTGATCACCGTTTCCGTGGGTACAACGCTCGAACAGGCGCAGGAGATTCTGCACCAGCATCGCGTTGAGAAGCTTCTTGTGGTGGATGATCACTACATTCTGAAGGGTCTGATCACGGTGAAGGATATTCAGAAGAAGCTGAAGTATCCGAACGCGGCCAAGGATGAGCACGGACGGTTGCGCGTGGGCGCGGCCATCGGCGCAACGGGCGACTTCCTGGAGCGCGCCATGGAACTGATGCGCAAGAAGGTGGATGTGATCGTGGTGGATACGGCGCATGGCCACAGCGAACGCGTGATGGAAGCCGTGAAAGCAGTGAGAAAGCACATTCCGGATGTCGACCTGGTGGCCGGCAACGTGGGCACCTTCGAAGGCGCAAGGGAGTTGATTGAGCTCGGCGTGGACGGGATCAAGGTCGGCATTGGGCCAGGCTCGATTTGCACCACTCGCATTGTGAGCGGGGCGGGTGTGCCGCAGATCACGGCGATCATGGAAGCGTCCAAGGCTGCGCGGGCAGCGGATGTGCCGCTGATCGCCGATGGCGGTGTGAAGTACTCCGGAGACGTGACCAAGGCGATCGCAGCGGGCGCGACTTCGGTCATGATCGGCAGCCTGTTCGCGGGTACCGATGAGAGTCCGGGCGAGACGATTCTGTATCAGGGCCGCACGTTCAAGAGCTATCGCGGGATGGGTTCGCTGGGCGCCATGGGTCAGAGCGCCGCCGACCGCTACTCGCTCGACCCGACGCAGAAGATGGTGCCGGAAGGTATTGAAGGGCGCGTGCCCTACAAGGGGCCCCTCTCCGATATGGTCTACCAGTTGGTGGGCGGCGTGAGAGCCGGCATGGGCTACTGCGGATGCGGCACGATTCCCGAGTTGCATGAGCGCGCGCGGTTCCTTCGCGTGACGTTTGCGGGTCTTCGCGAAAGCCACGTGCACGATGTGATCATCACGAAGGAAGCGCCGAACTATCGGGTGGAGTAGCGGCGCGACGGCGGCGGAATCATTTGCTGCCCAACCACACCCAAAGCACCGCGACAACTGCCACTACCACACTCTGCGCGAGCACTCGCTTTCGAAGCGGTGCGCTCCCGAATCCCAGGATCAAGCCCACTGCCGCTAATCCCAGTTCGACCAGCGCCGTCCCGGCAAAGTGAGCAGACGAGGCGTAGCGCCACCCCGCCACTTCACTCCCAAAGCGATACTCGCCCGAGTACAGCAGATAGTGGACCAGGGAGGCGCCGGCAAGGGCCGCCAGGAGAATCATCAGGACCGTCAGCACATAACTCGACAATCGCAGCATGACAAGCTCAGTATTGCACCCACAGAATCAGATCTTTGCCGTGCGACCGGAACTTGCTCACAAAATCGGAAATGTGAGTGGTCAAGTCGACGCACCCGGCCGATCCCGGATCATCTCCGCCATGGATCGAGAAACCACTGCGCCCGTAGGTCTTCGTGCCGTCTCGCGGATGCAGCCAGATTCGATGTTTCCCCCAAGAACTCTCGCCGCCCGGCCATGCCGTCCGGCCGAGTTCCCCGGCTATTTGTTCGAAAACTCCCCGGTCGGGCATTTTTTGATACTGCGACTGTTTCACATCATAGCTGCCCTCCGGGATCGGGCCAGTATCCCGAAGGTTCTGGTGATCCTTCGATTGATATCCGGACCGCCCCGAAACCGCCGGCCAACTCTTCATCGTTTTGGCTCCCAACATCCACTTGAGCGCCTTGCCATCGAATACCAGTCTGTCGATCTCAACGACAATGACTTCATCCTCGAAGGTGATCTCCTGCGGCGGGATGTAAATGACGCCGGCCCGCGGGCTCTTTGTCTTGTACTTTTGCGCGCTCGTCGTGAACTTCCAGTTGTATCGGTCCGCGGTCGGAGTGTCGCAACAGACGTAGTGATGCAGATACCAGTTGATCTCCTTCGGATCCAGTGTGTTGAAGTTGATTCGAATCAGGTACTTGACGTCCACCCCGTACCGGGCTGCAAGCGACTGCCAGGTTTCACCATCGACCACGTTGTGCGCGATGCTGTCCTTCGGGCGATAGTCAATTGAGACCTTCGCCAGTGGCTCCTTCTCATTGCCAGGCTTGAGACTTGCCATAAACCTCCCCGTTTCGACACATTCCCTCTACAGCGAGGCCGCCGGCTTGCCAGCACCTCTACATGAGAATGCGCAAAGCAGACGCAGAAAGCATCGTGGCACCTTCATGCGCAATCAATATCTTCCGGCGCGGCGCTGAAAGTTCCGCCGGCTGGAGCTTCATCGGCGGCCAATTCAGCCCGCGGCATGCGGGATCACGGCCAGTTCGACCCTTGCCGGATTTGCATTCCGCGGTAGCATCGCGCCCGTTTCCTCACCCAGGTGAATGCCATGCCGGGTTTCAGGCGGATCGGGCAGTGGCGTGCGATTCAACGCGGGCAGTTCACTTCGATGAGCGTTCGCATTCTCGCGGCCCTGGAGCTCAAGAGGACGGGACGGAATCGCCACTTTCGCACGGCGTCGGCTACCCTGCGGGCGAATTCCGGGTCACCATCATGCAGACTCAACTCGATGACTGTTCCCGTCTCCGAGATGAGCGCATCGAAGCGGGCACTCTTCGGTGTGCCGTCGCAAGGGACGGGCTCCGAATGGATCAGATGCTCCCGTGCGATTGACCAACTGATCCGAAGCGTCGCCTCAAATGGAGGCTCTGCCATTCGTGGGGGCGGCGGCGGCGGTGGCCCCTGTGGATCCAGCACCATCAGCTTGATGTTCCGGAAGGTGACCTCGTAGCCTTCCGCCTCGAAGCCGATGTAGCCGCGGCGCAGGCCCACGCCCCACAGTATGTTCACCCCCGCGCCATTCACGGCCATCGTGATTTGATCACCTCGCACCCAGATCTCGTAGTTGTTCCACTCGCCAGCCGGCTTGACGCGATTCTCGATCATCTCCTTCAAGAGGTTGAAGCGCCGCACCACGCCATCCGTGATGGTTTGGCCGAAGAGGTAACCGCCGGTAGGCCCGGTTTGAGCCTGATGCCAGATGTCGGCGAATGCCGTCATGCGCACGCCGATGCCGCTGTTGTACTTGTTTTCGTCAGGTCCACGCGGGGTAAATCGCCAGTCCACGCGAAGAATGAAATCGCCCAGTTCCTGGTCCAGCCGCAGCCACTCATGGCCGCCGGTGCCGGTGCAGATGAGCGTTCGCGTGCCAGGATCGACGCGCCACTGCATCCGCGGATCCACACCCGAGATCGAGGGAATGGGGATGCGCGTCCAGCCCTTCAGCGATTCATCCGGCAACAGATCCACCCATTCACTCTGTTGTGCTCTCAATGGCACACCCATCAAAGCGAAGCCGATTCCGGCGCAAGCCACAACAAAGCGAAGCCCGTTTCTGAGCGTCATGTCCACACCGGCTTTAATCTTATCCCGCTGGCCGGGATGCCTGCCTCGCAGCGTCGCGGCCAGTGGTCCGCATTGGTGGATGTTCCCTCGATCAGAGATTGGCAGCGCCTTCGCCGCGAGGTTAGCGCCCCGCGTCTCGCGCCAGGCGACCCCACAGGAGAGAGCCATCAGAGAGCGCCGCAGAGCCGCACAAGCCGCGCAAGAGAGATGCGACGCCGTCCGCGATATGTTAAAATCGCCTCTGCAAGGGGTTAGGATGTGTGCCGTCCGCGGCTGCGGACGGTTGGTACGGTTTCTCAACAGCCACAATCCAAGAGGGGAAAGCATATGAGGCGATGGAATAGCCTTTTCGCAGCATTCCTGTTGCTGCTCACGGCAGCCGTTTTCTTGCCAGTGAAAGCGCAGGTGTTGTACGGTTCGCTCATCGGGCTGGTCGTGGATCAAAGCGGCGGCGTTGTGCCCAATGCCGCAGTGACAGCCACCAACAAAGGCACCGGGTTGACGCTTGAAGGCGTCACCGATGCGCAAGGTCAGTTCACAATTCTGAATGTGCCGCCGGGCACGTATGACGTAAAAGCGAGCGCGCCCGGGTTCAAGGCGCAGTCACGCGTTGGCCTTGCGGTGACTCCAAACACCGTGAGCCGTGTGAACTTCAACATGGAAGTCGGCGCAGTCAGCGAACAGGTGACCATCAGTGCCGACATCACCACCTTGCAGACGGACAAGGCCGATACGCACACGGAACTCTCGGGAAAGCAGGTACGGACTCTCCCGCTCCCTGGCTACCGCAACTACCAGTCGTTGATCAACCTGGTTCCCGGCGCAACCCCGGCACAGTTCCAGAACTCAATTACCGACTCGCCGGGCCGCTCACTGACTACCAACGTGAACGGCACCAACCGCAACAACAACGTGACGCGTATTGACGGCGCCGCCAGTGTGAATCTGTGGCTGCCGCATCATGCCGGGTACGTGATGCCGGCCGAGATGGTGGAAGCCGTGAACGTGACCACGACAGCCGGCGATGCCGAGCAGGGCATGGCGGGCGGATCGGCAATCACGCTGGTGACCAAGTCCGGCACCAACGAGTTCCATGGCAGCGCATTCTGGTTCCACGACAATCAGCGCATGCGCGCCCGGAATTTCTTCTTCACGCCCACGACCGTGAAGCCGGTGAGCATCTTCAACAATTTCGGTGGCACCATCGGCGGGCCGATCAAGAAGAACAAGCTGTTTTTCTTCTACAGCTACGACAACACCAAGGAACGCCGCGGCGCCTTCGGACGCTATTCGGTGCCAGCTTCGGCACTGCGCTCGGGCAACTTCGGCGGCCTGAGCACGGTCATCTATGACCCGGCCACGGCAGCGCCGAACGCGTTCGCCTCGCGTCAGCCCTTTGCGGGCAACCTGATTCCCGCCAACCGGATCAGCCCCATCGCGCAGCGCATTCAGTCGTACTATCCGGAAGCCAACATCGCCGGCGAACAGTTGAACAACTTCGCCGTGGGCGCCAGCCCGCAGTTCAACCGCCAGTACAACGACGTGAAGATCAACTGGCAGCGCTCCTCGAATCACATGATCTGGGGCCGCTACGGCATCATGACGGCGCTGGTAGGCGGTCGAGGGGTCTTCGGAGATGGCGTCGGCCCTGCGCCCGGTTCCGATCCCGGCCTGGGCGACACCAAGGTGCAGAACACTTCGGTGGGCCACAGCGCGTCGCTGACACCCACGCTGCTGCTCGACGGAGTGTTCGGCTTTCAACGCCAGGACCAGACCGTGCGGGGACAGGACTTCGGCAAGGACTTCGAACAGACGCTGGGTCTGCCGGGAATCGGTGGCCCCGACGAGCGGCAGAAGGGCTTCCCGAACATCAATATCAACGGCTACAACAGCTTCGGCGTTCCGGGCTGGATGCCGCTGGAGCGCATTGAGGAGAGCTTCACCACCTCGCACAACCTGCGCTGGCTCAAGGGTAAGCACACGGCGGCTTTCGGCTTTGACGGCGTGCTGCACCGCCTGAATCACTGGCAGCCCGAGTTGGGCGCCGGCCCGCGCGGCGCCATCGATTTCAATGGCGGCTCCACGGCCAACAGCGGCACCTTCAACAACGTCAACGCCTACGCGCAGTTCCTGCTGGGCTTGTCCAACCAGATGCAGAAGAGCATCCAGCACATTCTGTCGACCGGCCGCGAGTATCAGTTTGGCTTCTATGCGCAGGATCGTTATCAGGTGACCCGCAAGCTGACGGTGAACGCCGGTCTGCGGTACGAATACTATCCGCTGATGGGCCGCTCCAACGGCAAGGGTCTCGAGCGGTTGGATCCGGAAACCAATCTGGTCTATCTGGGCGGACGCGGCAATGTGCCCCGTGACAATGGCTTCACGGTCAGCAAGACGCTGTTCGCTCCGCGCCTGGGGATCGCCTACCGGGTGAACGAGACCACAGTCGTGCGCACCGGCTATGGACTGAACTACAGCCCGCTGCCGTGGTCGCGTCCGCTGCGCGGCTTCTATCCGGTGGTGGTGAACTTCGCATTCCCGTCGAACACGGCGAACGAATGGGTCCGCACCCTCGCTCAAGGCATTCCGCCCGTGGTGGGACCGGACCTGTCGAGCGGCGTGGTGCCGCTGGCCGCGGCCGCCGATATGCGGACTCCGCCGCAGGGCCGCATCAACCGCGGCTACATTCAGAGCTGGAACTTCACGATTGAGAAGCGCCTGCCCTCCGACATCGTGACCACCGTTGCCTACGTAGGCACCAACACGATCCATCAATCGGGCGACCTCGACATCAATAGTGGACAGGTGATCGGCGCCGGGAACGCCGGACGTCCCTACTCGTCGCGTTTCGGCCGCAACATCGGCACACTGTTGTGGAACGGGTTCCTCAACACCAACTACCACGCACTTCAGACCTCGGTGCGGCGTCAGGCGAAGAACCTGATGTTGCAGGGCGCCTATACCTGGTCGAAGGCGATCAACTTCGCCGACGACGAAGGCTGGGCGGGTGTCACGTATAACTGGCTGCCGGCGTTCGGCCGCAATCGCGCCGCGTCCGGCTTTGACCGCCGCCACAACTTCCAACTCGGTTATGTCTACGCGCTACCGGTGGGTAAGGGCCAGAAGTTCGCCCCCGGCCGCGTCGCCGACGCCGTGGTGGGTGGATGGCAGATCAGCGGAGTGACCGCCGCCTACACCGGCACGCCGTTCACACCGTCTTCTCCGGGCGGTACGCTGAATCTGCCCGGCAACGCGCAGACGCCGGATCAGGTGAAGTCAGACGTCGCCCGCCTGGAAGGGATCGGGCCCGGTAAGACTTTCTATGACACTTCGGCGTTCGCCGCGGTGGTGCTCGCGCCTGGCGAACGGGGACGTTTCGGCTCCATGGGCCGCAACAGCCTGCGCAATCCCGGCATCTTCCGCACAGACCTCGCTCTCAGCAAGACCTTCAGCTTTTCCGAAACGAAGAATCTCCGCTTCCAGGCCGAGGCTTACAACTTCACCAACAGCCGCTTGTCGACTGGCTTTGCTTCGAACGACGTCTCCAACCCCAACTTCCTCCGCGTGCTCAGCACGGGCGGCAACGGGCTCGGCGACGAACGTCAGTTCAGGCTAAGCTTGCGGCTCGGGTTCTGATGTCCGTTTACTTTCGACTGGGGGCCGCGCTTCACTGCGCGGCCCTCTTGTTTTTTGCGGCTCAATCGCCGGAACTGGTGGAAAAGTCCGAACGCGCCAGAGCCTGGATGGCAGAAGGCCGCTTCGCCGACGCGGCAGGATTGTACGAAGACCTGACAAAGAGAATTCCTGGCAACGCCGGGCTGCTGATGAACCTTGGGATGGCGCGTCATCTGGCAGGGGAGGACGCCGCCGCCATCGGCCCGCTGGAAGCCGCCTTGAAACTCCAGCCGATTCCGCCCGCCATGCTGTTCCTCGGCGCCTCCTACCTGCGTACAGGCCAACCGGCAAAGGCGATTCCGCCGCTGCGCCGGTTCGCCATTGCCGACCCGAATCACAAGGAAGCACGTCAAATGCTTTCTGACGCCTGCATGGCCACTGGAAACTTCAGTGAAGCGGTCATCCATCTTCGCGAGTTGGCCGAGTGGGACGCGGCGCAACCCGGCGTGTGGTATTCACTCGGGCGCGCCTATCAAGGGATCGCGGCTGGACACTTTGCCGGAATCCCGGAGGACTCCGGCTACTGGCTGGCGCTGGCCGCCGACTCGCGCAACAAGCAGAGCCAGACGCGCGCCGGGTTCCTGCTCTACCGGAAAGCCGTCGAGAAGCTGCCGAGGCATCGCGGACTGCATGCCGCACTCGCCGAAATCTACCAGAGCGCCGGACAGGCCGAATGGGCCGGGATCGAGCGAAAGGCCGAAGCCGCACTGGGCAGTCCGGTGTGCAAGCCGCTCCCGACGCTGGAGTGCCACTTCGCCGCGGCGCGGCATCAGCAGGTGCTTGCGTCTCCGTCGTCCTCGGCGGAAGCGCGCTATTGGAAGGCGCGCTCAGCCGACGCGTTGTCGCGCGACGCGTTCACAAAGCTGATGGCGCTGCCGCCCTCCATGCAGTCACTCCGCTTCCAGGCGGAGTCCCACCGCGACGAGGGCCGCCACAAAGAGGCTGTGGAGCAGTGGCGCGCGGCGCTGGAACTCGCGCCCGGCGACCCCTCACTCGAGTACGAACTTGCCATCGGCCTCGCCCAAATCAAGGATTTTGATGCCGCGCAGCAGATCGTAACGAAACTGCTCGCGGCGGACGCGAACGCCGTCGACCTCAACTTCCTCCAGGGCGACATTCTTCTGAATACCCAGCAACCGGAGAAGGCCATTGTCTTCCTGGAGACAGCCGTCGCGCAAGATCCGAACGTCCTGCCCGCGCGTGCCTCGCTGGGGCGCGCGCTCGTGCTCTCCAACCGGGCTGCGGAGGCGGTGCCGCATCTGGAGGCTTCGCTTGCGGCTGATACTGACGGCGGCCTCCACTTCCAGCTTGCCCGCGCTTACCAGGCGGCGGGTAAGGCCGAGTTGGCCCGGCGGACACTCGAAAAGTACCAGGCAATTCTCAAGAAGGTAAACGAGGACAAGCAGAAGATCGATGCCGAGTCGCGGATCAGCGCGCCGCCGGTTCCTTCACCCGCAGCACCTGGTCAGGCTTCACCCCCTCCAGGCGCTGCACCGCGCCCGAAGGCCACTCCACGACGACCGTGAGGAGGCCCTCCACGGCTCCGAGACCGAAGTGTAGGCCGTAGTGGCTGGAAGATGAGTAGCTCACGGCAGTGCTCATCATTGCGGTGCTCGTTCGTGCGGTGCTCGTTGTGCCTGTCTGCCCGCCAATGACCACCCGTGCGCCGATGCCGTCGCGGTTGCTGGTGGCGCCCTCCAACGTCACACGCAACCAATGGCCGGCCGGTTCCGTAACGTTGCGCCATACGGTGGCTGCTTCACCGAGCGCGGTCACTACGATGTCCATCCGGCCGTCGTTGTCAAAGTCGGCGAAGGCAGCGCCGCGGTGGGCGCGCGGCGATCCGCCAAAACCGGCGTCGGTGAACGTGCCGTCGCCGCGGTTGAGGAACACGCTGTTCGGCTCTTTGTATTTGTAGGCTTCGAACTTCTCCACCAGGTCGTTGACGTGGGAATTGGCGGTGAACAGGTCGCGCCAGCCGTCATTGTTGAAGTCCACCCAGCCCACGCCCCAGCCGCTGTGTTTTCCGGTGAGCGCGGCGAGTTTGCTCAAGTGCGTGGCGTCGCGGAATCCGCCGGTTCCGTCATTGCGGTAGAGCGGATAGGTCTCACCCGCCAGCGCGGTGACCACGATATCCGGTTTGCCGTCGCCATCGTAGTCCCGCCAGTCGGCCCCCATGCTCGATACGGGCTTGCCGTTATCCGGCAGCGCCGCACCGGCGAGCAGCGCGGTCTCTTCGAACTTGCCGTTGCCGAGGTTGCGGAACAGGAAATTGGCCAGGTTGTCGTTCGTGACGAAGGTGTCCACGCGCCGGTCGCCGTCATAGTCGGCGAAGGCGACGCCCATGCCCCGCCCTTTGTGGGCCGCGATGCCCGATGCCACCGAGACATCTTCGAACACGCCGCCGCCCTTGTTGCGGTAGAGCTGATTCGGCACCGGATCGAAGTATTGCGGGTGGCAATAGACGCGAACGCCGCGTTCCATATCGCCGCAGAAGCGCGCGCCCTTGGCGGCCCAGTGCGAGTAGTTGATCACCAGCAGGTCGAGCAATCCATCGTTGTCGTAGTCGAACCAGCCGGCGGTGACCGACCAGCGGTCGCTCTTGATACCGGAACGTGCGGCGGGCACCTCTTCGAACTTGCCGTTGCCGAGATTCCGGTACAGCGCGTTGCGGTAGACACCGGCCACGAACAGATCCACGCGGCCGTCGTTGTCGAAGTCACCAGCGGCCGCCCCCATCGAGTAGCCATCTCCCTTCACACCCGCCGCTTCGGTAACGTCGCGGAACTTCCAGTTGCCTTCGTTGCGGTAGAGCCGGTTCCAATACCGCGCCGCGGACTTGTCCATGGAAGGAACCGCCGCGCCATTGGTGAAGAAAATGTCGGTAAGTCCGTCGCCGTCGTAGTCGAACGTGGCCAGGCCGCCCGCCATCGTTTCGATCATGTGTTTTTCCGCGGAGGGGGCGTTATCCAACGTGAAACGCACACCGGCTTCGGCCGTTACGTCATGAAATCGTACCGTGGCGAGAGCAGCCGCGGCCGCCAGCAGAAGGAGCATCTCTTTCTTATCGTGCCAGAATCGGCGAGGTTTGGGTTTCGGACTGTCCGCCGCCGGAAACTGCTCTGGGGTTGCTTCCACATCCTCTCGCGTTCTCAAGCGGACAAATCACAAGCTGACGGCGCGCCGGCCGTCACCAGAGTTGCGAAACTGCGGGCCTTGAACCTGCGGCGACCCCCATTGACACCCGGAAGCTCCATGGCTAGGCTGTTGCTGGGTGTAAACCAATGACACTCACTTTTACAGGACATGACATCAATCCCCCGCCGGTGGTCCACTTGGACCGTGTGCGGGCAGAATACGGAGACAGAGAAGGAGCGTTCATCCACGGCGGAGGATGTAGCACGGACCACGAGCCGTTCAGCGACACGATCAGCACCGTGAACGTTTGGTTCAATCCCCAAATCCAGATCTTGAACGGTCTGGATGTGGTGACCGAGCAGAGGGTGTTACGCCACGAAGAGCAGCACCACAGGGACTTCATGGAGATCGCGCAGCGGCTTCACCAGAGGCTCGACCGGGCTGTGCGGCAGAACCAGGATCCCCAGTTGAACGACCGGTGGGCGTGGTTCCTCTACGACCTCAAGACACGTGCGAACCGGTATCATCAGCAGACCGGGGAAGGTGTGGTGGTCCCGGTCTCCGAACCCGATTGTCCAAGGCCTGGATAGCACTTGGTTCTAAACCAGCAACTCTCTCCAAGCGACCTCGCGCTTTTGCTCAATCGCCATCCGGCCAAGAATGCTCGTTAGCGTCGATTCGGCGGCACGCACCGCCGTGTTCTCCGGCTGCTTCTCCAGCACTCTGCGCACGAACTGCTCCACGGCGTTCTCCGTGATGCTCTTCTCAATCTTCTCGAGCGCAACCTCCTGCGCATTCTTGTACACCCATAGCGATTGCCGTTGCGTCTCAATCACGCCCTCGGTGCCGATGAAAGTCTCGCTCACCACGCGATATCCATTGGGTCCAAACTGCGTTGCGGTCAGCGCCGCATGCACTCCGCTCGGATAAACGAACGTCACGTTCAGGTGATCCATGTTGTCGCCATAGGTGCGCAACATGCGGCCTCCCGTGCCATAGGCCTTCAGCGGCACGCTTCCGAGAAACCAGTTCACAACGTCTACTCCATGCACATCCTGTTCAACAATGAAATCGCCGCTGTACTGTTTCCAGGCGTTCCAATAGATCTGCTTCTCCTGATCCGGCGGAACGGGGGCGCGCTTGCGTTTTCCGATTCCCGTGCTCGCGATCCAACTACTGCGAGCCATCTTGATCATGCCGATCGCATTCGATTGAATCAGCTTCTCCGCTTTCAGATAGCCCGGGCCATAACGGTTCTGAAAGCCGAACGTGATGCACTGCGCAGAAGAGGCGTTGCGCCCGGCCCGCATGATGCGCCGGCAGCCTTCCACGTCCACCGCCGCGGGCTTCTCGCAATAAACATGCTTGCCCGCGAGCACCGCGGCTTCCAGGTGCTCGGGATGCTGATAAACAGGGGTCGCAATCAACACCGCATCCAGGTCCGATTGCAGCAGTTCGCGATGATCGCGGTATCGTTTTGCCGGGGCTGCCTTCAGCTTCGGAGCGGCCGCGTCCATCTGCTCAGCCCGCACATCACACAGCGCCGTGAACCGCACCCGGTCATCGCGGGCGAACAACGCCGCGACTTCCGTCCCGCGGCCCCCGCATCCGATGAGCCCCATGCGGATCGCTGAGTTTGCCTGCGAGCCTGCGACCTGCGCGCTCTGCAGCATCATCGCCGATCCCGTGGTTCCAGCAAAGGTTCGTCTGGTCATGAACTTCTCCTACTGGGATTAGAGAAAATTTCTCAGGTAGTCCGCACTGCGCTTGACCGATTCGTCCACCGGCATCACCCCCGCGAACGCCTGATGCACGGTGACGTAGCCTGCGTAGTTCATCCGCTTCAGTGTGTTCATGACGAGATCGTAGTCCACGCCGCCGCGATCCCAGATGCCGATGTGATCCACGCGGATCTCACCCTTGGTCCACGTTTGCAGCGGCGAAACTCCCTTTGCACTCACGATGTGATTCTGCACATAGACATTAAACAAATAGGGCTCGAATTGTTTCAGGATCGCGGGGCCATACTCCTGGCCCGAGATGAACCAGTTCGCCGCTTCGTAGATAAGACCGAAGTTGGGCCGGCCGATCGCGCGCAGTGTCTTCAGCGCGTTCGAGGGCACTTCGAACATGCTGGCGGAATGCGATTGATGGGCGAGGCGGATACCGCGCTCGGCGGCTTCGTCGGCGGCGCGCCGCGCCCAGTGGATGTCTTCCTCGCGCTTCATGCACACGCGAATCAGCGGAGCGCGCAATTCACTGGCAAGGTCGAGATGCGGCTTGATATAGCGCAGCAGATCGGGACCATTGTCGTTGTTGCTGGGCACGGCGAAATCGCCAGTCACCATCGACACCTGGAGCCCCGCCTGATCGAGCGTGTTTCGCAGCTCACGGATCACTTCCACGGGAGTATGAGTGCCCGCGACGGAAGCGCGCATGCAGACGGCCTGGAAACCGTGCTTCTTCGCAAGCCCGATCATTTCGGGCAGCGGCATGTTGCTGCGCTCTTTGTTATCGAACGCCTCTGCGATGCGGACAGAGAGGGAGAGCTTCATCAGTGGATCCTCATCCTCGCGGCATCATGACACACGGTACTTGCGAATCATCTCGGGATCGGGATCGACGCCAACGCCCGGCGTGTTGGGCGGTTCGATGGAACCATCCTTCACGGGAAAGAGCGGCAGCGCGGGGTTGTAGCGGCTCTGCACGCCTGGATACGTTTCCATGATGAGGGCATTCGGTGTGGCGGCCACCATGTGTACCGCCATGTGCGGATCGCCATGCGGGGAAACGGGAATGTGATTGGCGCTGGCCAATGCCGCGATTTTGCGGTACTCCGTGTATCCTCCCGACCATACGGTGTCGAGATTGAGGATATCGGCCGAACGCGCTTCGATCAACTCGCGCGCGCCCCATCGCGTGAACTCATTCTCGCCCGCGGTAATGGGCGTATCGAGCGCTGCCTTCACTTCGGCGCAGCCCTTGAAATCGTCGGGCTCCACGGGTTCTTCGAACCAGAACAATTCGTACTTTTCCACCATGCGGCCGAAGCGAATGGCGTTGTAAGCGTCCCACTTGTTGTTCGCATCAATGAGCAGATCCACCTTCGGCCCAACCGCGTCGCGCACGGCCCGCACGCGTTCCACATCTTCCTGCATGGAAGCACCGCCGACCTTCATCTTCACCGCGCGGAAGCCCTCGCTCACATAGCCTTCCATCTCTTTGGCGAGTTCGCGCAACCCCTTGCCGTCTTCGTAGTAACCGCCCGCCGCATACACGCGGACTTTGTTCGTGTACCCGCCGAGCACCTGATAAACCGGCATGCCCAGCGCCTTGCCGACGATGTCCCAGACGGCGATGTCCACGGAGCCCATGGCGCGGATGTACTCGCCCTTTGCCACGGGCTTGCGATTGTGGCGGTACATGCGATCCCAGATTCGCTCCGGGAAGAACGGATTCTCGCCTTTGATGCGAGGGACGAGGTCCGAGAAGATGAGCGCCTCGCGCTCGGCCTTGCTACGGCCGATGATTCCGCCATCCGTATAGATCTCCAGCAGACGCATGCCGGGCGTGCCGCCGCCGCTTTCGATGATCGAGTTGCGAATGCGCGGTGTCTTTCCGGGGAACTGTAGCTTGAGCACCTTGACGTCAGTAATCTTGAGCGAGGGCGGGGCACTTCGCAACACGGATGGTAGAGCCAAGGACCCGGCGCCTGCAAGGAAGGAGGAGAGGAAGCTTCGGCGGCGCATCGCTCCGCATGATATCCCTTTGAACCAAGTCTGCGCCACTGGCCTTGTGGTCAACCAGCAACTTCGAACGCGAACGGTTTGGAGATTTGGAGCGCATTCCCAGAAACATCGTTGAGAACTTCAGCCACGTTCTATGTCATGGCCGCTGCTATCCTGCCACGTACGCGGGTTCTCTACGCAAAGTGCCGAAACACCGCGGCCGGATCCACACTACTTCGCCCGTGTGGACTTGCGCAGATCCTGGCCAATCAGCAGAGCCGTCTGCACCACGGCCCGCTCGATCTCCGCCTGCCGCTTCGCCGTCATCCGCACCAGCGGAGTCGATACGCTCACCGCCGCAAACACCTCGCCGGACACCGTCGCAATCGGCACGCCGATACAGAACCCGCCCATCACCGTCTCTTCGCGATCAAACGCCACACCCTTCCTGCTGATCTCCTCGAACTCCGCAAGCAAGGCCGTCCGGTCCACAATCGTCCGCTCCGTCCGCCGGAACAACCCGTAGACTTCCAGCATGTGGTTGATGTGTTCGGAAGTCTGAAACGCCGTGATCGCCTTGCCAAGCGAACTGCAATGCGGCGGAAGCACTCGCCCCACCTTATTGGTCATGCGGATTTCATGAAATGTCTCCACCGTGTCGAGCACGCGGATCAGATCATGAAACAGACATGCCATACTCGCGGTTTCATCGAATCGCGCCGCCAGCGTTCGCAAATGCGGGCGCGCAAGGATGCGCAGAACCTCGCCGCGTTCGTGCATCCGGCCCACCAGCAATCGCTCCGGCTGTTGATACGTTCCATCGGGATTCTGGCGTACATATCCGCGATGCTGCAGCGTCAGCAGAATGCGATAAAGCGAGGACTCCGGCGTGCGCGTGAGGCGTGCAATCTCGCGCAGGCTCAACCGCGCCGCGTCCTCCGGAAAGCAGTCGAGCACATCCAAAGCCCGGCTCAAAGCCTTCAAGTGATATTGCTTTCCCCACGCCAGCTTCGTCCGCACCGATGTTTCCCGCTTCGGAGCCCTGCGCCGCTGAGAGCCTGATCGCAACGCCAATCCGTCAGACATGTGTGTCTCCTCATCCCCCTCAATGCCGGTCAATCCTTACTCAGTCAATCCTTGGTGAACTGCATGGCGAACAAACGTGTGCCGCGCATCCGGAATTGCAGGCGCACCGTGCGGCCCTGCAGTGCCGAAACATCGGCGCCCTTTCCCATCCATTCCACCGGATGCCGCAGATAGTCGCCGTTAATGTACACGCAATCCTCCAGGGAGAATCCGGGAACCGGCTTTCCTTGCTCATCCAGAATGCCCACTTGCGCGAATCCCACAGCCCCGGTGTCGAGGTTGAGGCGCACATGCTTGCCCTCGAAGGTCAGCGGTCGCGTGGTGAATTCGCCCCCGGTGTACGCTGCTTCCGCGGCCACAAAACCATCCATTCGCTGGACATACCGCCACAGCGGCGAGTTCGGCTGCTTCACCCATGCCGAATGATAGTTGATGCCATTGCCCGCATGCCCGCCCGCATACTGCCAGATCTCATTGCCGCGCTTCAGCATGCCGTGGGTCAGGAACATCATGTGGATCGCATCCTCGCCGTTGCTCGTGATTGGAATGTAGGCGGGGCGGGGCAGCCGTTTCCACTCCAATCCATCGCGGCTCACCGCAATCTGCACTTCCACGACACCCGACCCTTTCTGTCGCGCCTCATCCCCCAGAGTCGCGCGTGTTCGGGGCGCCGCGCCCTCATAATGAAAGTAAACCGCGGGAAATGAAAAATAAGTGTCCGGCGCCCACGGATACTTCACTACTTTCGTGGTGTAGATGTCCGTTGACGGCGGATCCATTGCATCGCTCGTGCTGAAGGCAACGGGCAGTTCCACGCTCAGCCCCGCCGGCGACAACGGCCCGTTATCCACGAACCACGGATCCAAACGGTCCGCCTTGATGCGGCGCGCGCGCGATTGCTGCGCCACCAGTTCCGGAGTCACCGGCGCGAATGGCCAAGGCCGGAACAGATCACGCGTCTCCGAGAGCAGGAACACCCGCTGCGTTCTTCCCGTCTCCGTCATGCCGTAATCGGAACGGTGATGGCCCACGTAGACCTGCCGCTGCTCATCGTAATAGATCACCGATTGCGAGCCCGCCGCGAACGGCAACGCCGCGGTTTCATGCGGTTCAAACGACCATCCATCTTTCGATGTGTACACGAACATCGAGCGCCGCTTCACGCCACTGAAGTAGTGCCAGCGTTTCTCTGGAGGTGCGTTCGGATCAAGAAACACGTTGCCCAGTCCAACCGTTTCCGCAAGTGCGATGTTGCGCATGCCCTCGTATTCGCGGCCAAGATCGGGCTTCTCCCAATCGACGCCGTTCTTCGAAGTCACCACGCCGAGCCAGTCGTTCTTCTCGCGATAGTAGATGCGAATGCGGCCTTCCTCGTCCTCCACCATCGACATGTGCCCCCGCAGGTTCTCGAACACCTTCTCTTTGCGCACGGGCGGATTCGGCACAAACGTGATGCCGCGCGATTCGCTCATCAGCGCCCCGTCAATGAAGAGGTGCTTGCGCGCGCCCAGCGGCACCACACCTTGCTTCGGCGCATCCTTCCCGAAAAGCAGCGGCAGACCCTTTTCGAGCGCAGGCTTCGGAAGCTTCCCTGAGTAGGTTAGGGAAAAGCTGCCCGGTGGCGAAAACGCAGCCGTGTAGACCAAGTGATCCGATACTCGCATCTCATCCACACGGCCCAGGAGCGGGCGGTTCCACCGGCCATCGCGCCCGATCGTCAGATACGCTTCGTCTCCCGCGGCGAGTTGTTCCATCGCAAATACGGGCGGCGCTTTCTGCAACACGCCATCCACATAGTGCAGGAGTTGCTTCGCCGCCGCGTTGTACGTGAACGCAAGGTGCACCCATCGCGTGGCTCCCGCGCGAAGCCGCGCGGCATCGGTGGGAATGGTGAGTCCCGGCGCTGCGCTCCGGTGATACAGGCGGAAGGCGCTTTGATCAGGAGCGAGGGTGATGCGCGTGAGTTGATCGTTTTCGCCGCGAGGCCCCGAGCCGATCTCATACACGGTGCCTTCCTCTTTGGAGGCACGCGCGGGCAGATACCAGAATTCGAGCGTCCAATCAAACGCGCCGAGATTGAGCTTCGATCGCGAGACGTTGGGAAAACTCGGAGACCTCAGGTGTTTTTCGCCGCTCGTCGCCAATGCCGCGAACGTTGCGTTGTTCCAGTTCAGTGGCTCCATGGTGCGGCCTTTGGGAACCGGCATCCGGCCGATTCCAAACAGGATTGACCCCGTGCCCTCTTCGTCATTCGCACCGATCGCCTTGATGCGCAGCGGCGCCGGATCGCAGACTTCGAGGCTGTTGCCGAAGCGTCCTGCGGCCATGCGGGCGCCACGTCCCAACGCGAGGACATTGCCGCCGGCAGACTCGTTGAGGATCGAACTGGGCGCCACGCCGGACGGTTCGTCGAAAAGCCACAGCGCCACGGTGCCCCCTCTTGGGGAACTGGCACTCGATCCGCCTGAGGCAGCGGCGCCAGCACCTGGGAAGCTTCGATTCGCGGATCGCGTCTGCGCGACCATGCGGTCCGCTCGTGCGCTTCCCTTGCTCGAACTCGCACCGCCCGAGTCCACAGTAGTCGCTGCTGCGACTCCTCGCGCGGTCACCAAGCCTGGAATTCCGGCGGGTGTGTGTGTGGCATTCGCCGCCGCATCGGCGGCGGAACGACGGCCCTCTGTTTTTGCACTGCTTGCTGATGCCCCGCGGCCTTCACCCGCGCTCTGGCCGCCGGCCAGGCCCATCCAGCAAACGCCGGCAGCCAGAAATGTGAAGCGCGCCACTGTCATGTGAAAATCATACATCGAAAATGAAAGTTAAGCCCACTTGTTTGCAGAACCGGTTCCCGATAGCATGTCTGGATGCCGTTGCGGTGAGAACCAGCCGCCACGGAAGGGGGTATCGTGATGACTTCGAGAATCTCGCGCCGCAATTTGCTGGCAGCGGCCGCGCCCATCGTCAGCCGCTTAGAGGCGCAGCGCGGCGGCTCAACCGGCCGCCCGCCGATGAACGTGATCTTTATGGTGGCCGACGATCTGAACAACGCGCTCGGCTGCTATGGCAACCCGATTGTGAAGACGCCGCACATCGACCGGCTGGCCGCGAAGAGTGTTCTGTTTGATCGCGCCTACTGCCAGTTCCCGCTGTGCGCACCGTCGCGGGCGTCGTTCCTCAGTGGACGCAGACCCGAAACCACTCGCGTGCTCTCGCTCGACATTCCCACGCGCAAGTATATGCGCGATGTGGTGATGTTGCCCGAACTCTTCAAGAAGAACGGCTACTTCAGCGGACAAACGGGCAAGATCTTTCACACCGGCCCCGACCATGACGATCCGCAATCGTGGCACTACATGCTTCCCGAAAGCGGCAAGAGCCCACCGGAAAGTGAGATCGTGAAGCAACACAAAGCGGGCCAGCCGCGCAATCATTCGATGGCCTGGATGCAACTGCGCACGCCCGATGCAGATACTCCCGACGGCATAGTTGTGCGCAAGGCGAGCGAATTGATGCGGAAGTGCGTGAGCGAAAGCAAGCCGTTCTTTCTCGGCGTGGGCTTCCGCCGCCCGCACTCCCCTTATGCGGCCCCGAAGCAGTACTTCGATCTCTACGATCCGGCGAAGATTCCGTTGCCTCGCCGTGGCGATCCGAAGTCGCTGCCAGCGGCCGCGTGGTATGAACTCGCCAATCAACCGCCGCTCAGCGATCGCGAACAACGCGAATACATGGCTGCCTACTACGCCTGCAATTCCTATATGGACGTGCAGGTGGGTTATCTGATGTCGTCGCTCGATGAACTGAAACTGTGGGACCGCACGGCAATCGTGTTCATTGGGGACAACGGCTATCACAACGGCGAGCACGGCATGTGGCACAAGATGACGTTGTTTGAGGAATCGATGCGCGTGCCGTTGATTGTGTATGCGCCGGGCGCGCGGGGCAACGGCCGCAAGTGCGCGGGCATTGTCGAGATGATTGACCTCTATCCCACTTTCACCGATCTGTGTGGACTGAAGCCGCCGCAGGGACTGGAAGGCGTGAGTTTGCGCCCGTGGCTCGATGATCCAACGCGCGCCGGGAAGAACGCGGCGTTCGGCATGGTGGGACGCAACGACGATCGCAATGAGTCGCACCACAGTCCCACGTATTTCGGACGCACGGTGCGCACGGAGCGCTGGCGTTACATCGAATGGGATGAAGGGCGCCGTGGCCACGAGCTTTACGATGAGCGTGCCGATCCGGGTGAGATGAAGAACCTCGCCGGCATTGCCGAGCACGCGGGCACAGTGAAACAACTGAGCGCGATGCTGCGCAGCATACCGATGCCGAAGGACTGACGCACCTCAGAAATCCAGTTTCGGAACTTAACTTTCATTTTTGCGGCAGGGTGATTGACAACTTTCATTTTCCATGAAAAGATCCACTTCGATAGGGCAACGGTTTCCGTTGCTTCAGGGTTGATAGAGGAATGTCTTCCGGGAGATGGAGTTCAGGAGGCCCACGATGACACTGCTTCGCTTGTTTCTCGCACTTTGCCTCGTTTGGATGGGAACATCCGCGGCATGGGCGCAACGTACCACCGCCACGCTGTTCGGCATGGTTACCGATCCATCGGGAGCCGGCGTTCCGGGCGCGGCGATTCGTTTAGTGAACAGCTCCACCAACGCCGTAGTCAGCGGACAAAGCGATTCCACCGGCACGTTCACGGTGACGTTTATTCCGGTGGGAGTGTACCGGGTGGAAGTGGAAGCGGCGGGATTCAAGTCATACCGGCAGGCCGGTTTGAGCTTGTCCGCGGGCCAGCAACTGCAGTTGCCGGTACCGCTTGAAATTGGCACACCATCGGAATCGGTGGAAGTGACCGCGGAAGCGCCGCTTGTTGAAAATGCATCGACGGCTTTGGCCGATCGCTTCTCGCGATTGCAACTCAGCGAACTTCCGCAAGGGCGCCGCGACTTTGCGCAACTGCTCGGCCTGCAGAACGGATACCGGCCATCACGCGACGGTCTGATTCAATTCAACGGCCTTGCCAGCGGCGGGAACTCCATCACCGTCGATGGCACCGACGGATCGAGCGATTCCGAAACGCCTTCGACCTCCATGTTCCAGGGCTTCAACTTCATCAGCGTGGTGAGCCAGGAAGCGATCCAGGAAGTGGTGACCAGCAAGGGTGCGATGTCAGCCGAGATCGCCCGCACGTACTCGACAAACATCAACGTCATCACGCGGGGCGGCACGAACCAGTTTCACGGCTCGTTGTTTGAGTTGTGGCAGAACGATGTGTTGAACGCGAAGAATGCGATTCAAGGTCCGACGGAACGCAAGCCGATTGTGCGCTTCAATCAATTCGGCGGATCTTTGGGCGGCCCTGTGAAGAAGGACAAGCTGTTCTTCTTCGTCACGTATGAAGGCTACCGGATGAGCAATCAGGCGATTCAGACGGGTCAGGTTCCCACGCCATCGTTCCGCGCGGCGGCGGTTGCCGCGCTGCCTGCGTACCGCGCCGTGCTCGACCTGTTCCCGCAGCCGAATCAGCCTTTCGCCGATAACGCCAACGTTGCAGTGTGGCGCGGCACCCGCCCGACGACGGCGCAGGACAACCATCTGGTGGCGCGCGGCGACTATCGTTTGAGCAATGCGGATTCGTTGACGGTCCGCTACATTCGCGACACTCCGGAAAACGTGCAGCCCCGCTACATGGAGAATCCCCGGGCCTATCAAGGTCTGACCAATTCGGTGAACGCCAACTGGATTCACGGCGCGCCGCGATGGACGAACGAAGCGCGCTTCGGGCACAACCGCAACCAGACCGATCGAGTGGATCAGATCCACACTCTGGGCCGAATTCCCGCCGTGGAAGTGCAAGGGCTGTTCGACACGCAGGGCGAGGCGTTGACGATCAACGGCTCGACAACGAGCCTGGAGAACGTGGTGTCCGTGATTCGCGGGCGGCACACGTTGAAGTTCGGCGGCACGCACGTGATCCGCACGCCAGGCCGTTTCAACGAAGAAGTACCGATCTTCCGTTTTGGGAGTGCGGCGGATTTTCTTGCGAACAGGGCCAACCGCGTCACGTTCACCTTCGGTACGCCGCGCTACCACGGCCGGGCCTGGGAGATCGGTGGATTCCTGCAGGATGACTTTCGTATCAACTCGCGGCTGATGTTGAATCTCGGTGTTCGCTACGAATACTTCTCGGTGTTCAAGGAGCGCGATGGGCGGCTGTTCAATCCCGACGGCGTGTATGCTTCGATGGCGCGGCCCATACGGTTCCGGCCTTCGGATTCGATCTACAATGGCGACTTCAACAACCTGATGCCGCGCGTGGGCTTCGCCTACAACGTGGATAAGAGCCAGCGTACGGTGGTTCGCGCGGGATTCGGGATGTTTGTGGCGCCGCCGAATCTGCGGGCGCTCTCGGGTCTGGTGTACGCCGATCCAAACCTTCCGACGCGCTACCGTTTCCAGAGCGCCGCGGACATCACGCGATTCAATCTACGCTATCCGATGAACAATGAACAGGCGGCGGGCATTGTGCAGGGTTTGGATGTGCCGCGCGGCTACAACGTGGTGGATCCGAACAATCGCGATCCCTACAGCCTGCAATGGAGCTTCGACATTCAGCGCCAACTGGGCAAGGACTTCACGTTCCAAACCGGCTACGTCGGCAACAAGGGTCTGAAGATTACGGCGTCGCACAACTTCAATCTGCCTGACCGTATCACCGGTGTGGCGCCGTTTCCGCAATCGCTGCAGATCGGATGGCGCAATCAGAGCGACTTCAGCTACTACCATGGCTGGCAGACATCGTTCCGCAGGCGCTTCTCGTCGGGGTTGCAATTCAATCTGCATCACACCTGGAGCAAGTCGATGTCGGTGCATGCGGGCGACTTCTGGCCCGGCAATGATTCGCGCGTGCAGGATGAAACGAACTGGGATGCGGATCTTGGTCCGACGCTGTTCGATGTGACGCATCGAGTGGTGGGCGATTGGGTATGGCAGACGCCGTTTGAGAAGTGGATGCCGAATCGCTTCCTGCGCACGGCATTGGGCGGCTGGCAATTGACCGGGACGATGACGGCGCAGAGCGGCGGCGTGTTGAACGTGGAGCAGCGCAGCAATCTCGATTTCTCGCGCCCTGATTATGCAGGCGGCAACCCGTATGCATCGGGGGATCGCTTCCAATGGATCAACGCGAGTGCCTTCCGGCTTGTGGAAGTGGGACGCGCGAGCGGTTTGCCGGTACGGCCGGGCAACTTTGGAAAGAACGCGATGCGCGGGCCGATCAGTTGGGGGATCAACGCGGGACTTGGCAAGACGTTCTCTTTCAACGACCGCTTCAGGCTGCAGATCCGCGCGGAGGCGTTCAGTCTGTTGAATCATCCGCTGCTGGGCAGCCCGGTGACGGACTTCACGCGTCCGACGTTTGGCCGCATTCTTGGAATGGGCGGCAGCCGGACGATGCAATTGCAGGGACGCTTCCAGTTTTAGACAGCAGGAGCAATGAGATCGCTTACCGTATTGGATGCCACGGTGGTGGTGCTGTATCTGATGGCTGTGGCGTTCATCGGCTACCGCATGTCGCGGCGGCAGAAGACCACGGCGGAGTTCTTCGTTGCGAATCGCGCGCTGCCGGGATGGGCCGTCGCATTCAGCATTGTCGGCACGGTGATCAGCAGCGTGAGCTTCGTTGCGTTTCCGGGCGCGGCGTTCTCGCGCGACTGGCGTTTGCTGGTTCCGAACCTGACGGTTCCTCTGGTGCTGGTGTTCGTGACCATCTTCATTGTGCCGTTCTACCGGCGTGTGGTCCGGATGAGCAGCTATGAGTATCTGGAGCGGCGTTTTGGTGTGGGTGCGCGGCTGTATTGTTCCGCGGGCTTTGTGGTGCTGCGAACCGTGGATCTCGGCTTCACGCTGCTGCTGACGGCGATCGCGGTGGAGGTGATCACGGGTTGGAACATTCAGGCTGTGATTGCGGGGATTGTGGTTTTCACCTTGCTCTATACGTTACTTGGCGGCATTGAAGCCGTGGTGTGGAACGATGTGCTGCAGGGACTGGTGCTGGCTTCCGGCGCGCTCACGATTCTTTTCACGATTCTCTTTGGCGGGCCGGGCAGCGCTCAGGACGTGGTTGATACGGCATGGCGGGGCGGGAAGTTCGGGCTCGGCGACTTCACAGTCTCATGGGGAAGTCTGTTTGGCGAACATCCGACGTTCTGGATGTTCGCGATCACGGGGCTTGCGCACTTTGGACGGTCGTACCTGGTGGAGCAGAATATGGTGCAACGCTATCTGGTGGCGCGCACGGACCGGGAAGCGCAGCGGGCGACGTTTACGGGTGCATTGTCATGTCTTGTGATCTGGGTGACGTTCACGTTCATCGGCTCCGCGCTGTGGGGACACTATCAACTGGCCGGCAACACGCTGCCCGCGGAAGTGGTGTCGCAGCCGGACAACATTCTTCCCTACTTCATTGCAACGGTGCTTCCGAGCGGGTTGGTGGGGTTGATTCTCGCGGCGATTCTTGCGGCGGCGATGCAGTCATTCAGCGCCGATTTGACGAGTGTGGCGACGGTGATCACGGAGGACTACTATGCGCGCTTCGTGCCTTCGTCGAGCGATGCGCGGCGGTTGCTGATCGGGCGAATCGGGCTGACCGTGATCGGATTGGTTGCGGCGGGTGTCGCGCTGCAACTCACGTCGTCACGGACGCGCGCGGTGTATGAGATCTTTGTCACGCTGGCGAGCATTGTCGCGGGAGGCGTGCTGGGGCTGTTCGCGTTGGGCTTTCTGACGCGGCGCGGCACAAAGAAGGGCGCCTACACAGGCCTCACGATTTGCGTGTTGTTCGTCGCATGGGCCACCATCACGGGGCCGTTGAAGGTGAACCTCGGAATCAACTACACCATGCATCCGCTGATGATCGGTCTGATCAGCCATGTGCTGTTGTTCGGGACAGGCTATATCGCCAGCATGTTCTGGAAAGACGCCGAGGACAAGGTGGATGGGTTGACCATCTGGAGCAAGAACGGGGAGGCGGCCAGATGAAACTGATGGTGACGTTGGGCATGAGCGCCAGCCTCATGTGGGCCGAGTTCGGGCCGCGCACCGAAACTCCAAGGGCGCTGGCGGGTGATCGCGATATCTACGTGTGGGCGGGCGCGAAGGGCGGCACTGGCGAGCGTGCGAAGCCATTCGGCACTTTGATGGAGGCGATGGAGGCTGCGGCCGGTGCGAAGCAAGGAAGCCGTGTGCGCATTCTGGTTGCGATGGGCAGGTATCGTGTGGTGAACGTGCCGCTCCGGGCGCACGTGGCGATCTATGGCGGCTTTCATCCTTCCAAATGGCAGCGCGACGTTGCGATGCACCGATCCATCTTCGATGCGAACGGTGAGGGCAGGTTATTCCTTTGCGCTGATGATGCGGAGTTGGATGGTGTGACGCTGCAAGGCGGACGCGTGCGCGGACTTGGCGGGGCGATGCTGTGCGAAGGGAAGTCGCCGACGCTTCGCAATAACGTGTGGGAACGCAATGAGACGCTGGGGCCGCAGCCATGGAAGCCGAAGCTGATTCATGAGGACGCCAACGACGGCGGCGCGCTGGCGTGCATACAGGGATGCAGGGCGGCGATTCAGCGCAATCTGTTCTATCGCAACCGCACGGAGAACGGACGCGGCGGCGCGCTGGCCATCACGAGGTCGTCACCGATCGTGGGGCGCAATGTCTTTCTCGAAAACGACGCGGGGCTTGCTGATCCGATGCGGAGCAGCGATGGCGGCGCAGTGTCGGTGTATGATCGCGCGCATCCCACGATTCTGCGAAACCTTGTGATCGCGAATCGAGCATTGAGCAAGAACGACGGCGGCGGTGTGTTCGTAGCGTTATGGTCGGCGCCGCGGGTGGAAGGAAACGTGTTTGTGGAGAACTACGCTGATGATGACGCCGGCGGCCTGTTTGTGGGCGGGCAGAAGCATCACTACGACACGCCGTTTGATCCGATGCCTCCCGCCTCCGAGTTTCAGGTGTCGATTCGCGCTAACCGGTTCGCGGGGAATCGCAATGCATCGATGAACTCGGGTGCGTTTCGCATCACGATGGAATCGAGGGCCACGTTTGTGAACAACGTGGTGGCTGAGAATCAGGGAGCCTACTTTCAACGCAGCGAGGTGGACATTGCGCACAACACGTTTGTGGACGATGTTCTGATTACCGAGACGAAGGCGGGATTGCGACTGCCGGTGCTGGTGAACAACATTCTGTGGAAGGCGTTGCGGATGGATGTGGACGGCCGCGCGGAGGGCAACTTGAGCCGTGCGGAACTGACGGGCGCGAACGTGCGCGGCGAGGCTGGATTCGTGGATGACGGGCCGGTTGTGATTGCGGAGAGTGCGACGTATCGCGCAGACATCTACGCAACCGAAGTACGGATGCGCGAGAGTGTTGCGAAGAGCGAGTGGATGGACAGACCGGTGCTGGCGGGGGACCGCTGGACGGTGGTGAGGAGTGCATCGGGCAACGTGCTTTCGTTGTGGGGAGATCATTCGCGCGTGCGATCGTTCCGGGTGCAGCCGAGCTATGCGATTGACGCGAAGTCAGCGGCTGTGGATCGCGCGGTGGAGGGACCGCGGGTGGAGACGGATATTCGTGGAGTGCCGCGTAAACCGGGCCGCGCCGACATTGGCGCATTCGAGTGGGAGGCGAAGAAATGAGCATGCGAGCGCTGCTGGTGAGCGTTGCCGTGATGCCATTGCTGGCGCAACAGCCGGCGGGGACGTGGAAGCCGAAGCGCATCAACAAAGCGATTGAGCTGCTTGAGATGGGCCAGCCCATCTACTACGGGCAGGCTTACGGCGGATATGAAGAAGGCAAGAAGATGGCTCGCACGTGGGCGGACTACATCACCTACGATATGGAGCACAGCCCGCTGGACTTCGCCGCATTGCGCGAGTTCATGCGCGGATTGATGGAGAACGGGCCGACGCCGAGCGGCCATCGCACGCCTGCTGTGATCGTGGTGCTGCCGGCGTTGGGTCTGGATGCGGCGTCGATGCAGGCCAACGGTTGGATGGTGCAGCAGGCCCTGGCGCAAGGTGTGCATGGGGTGCATTTGGGACGCGCGCGCAATCCGGAGGCGGTGAAGCGATTCGTGCAGTCGGCGCGTTATCCGTTTCAGAAGAAGGGCGCCGATGTGGTGGGCGTGGGCACGCGTGGTTGGGGCAGCCAGAATTGGGCGGCGGAAGTGTGGGGCGTCGATTCGAAGCGCTATCTGCAGATTGCCGATGTGTGGCCGCTCAATCCGGAGGGCGAGATCATGCTCGGATTGAAGATCGAGGACTGGCAGGCGCTGGAGAAAGCGGAGTTCAGTCTGGCGGTGCCGGGGATTGCGTTTGCCGAGCATGGGCCTCGCGACATGGGGCTGAGCTATGGCTACCTGGATGGGCGCGCGGATCCGCCGGTGCCGGCGGAGGTGGATGCTGCGGGGCGCAAGGTTCTGGCATTATGCAAGAAATTCAACGTGGCGTTTTTGGATAATGTGCTGCCGGAGAACGTGGAGCAGCGTTTGGATGCGGGCGTGCGCATTGGGGCTGGAAGGCGTCAGGATGCGGCGGAGAAGGGCCGGAAGCACACCAAGCGTGCGATGCCGTGGTGAGGGGATCGGCGGTCGGCAGTGAGATTGATTGCTTGGGCGGTATACCGTGGGACGTGGTCGACAAGGGAAACGATAACGCCGCCCAGGCGCTGGAGGAGCAACTCCAACGTCTGGCTGTTCGCCATATGGAGGAACGTGACGCTCGCGGCTATCGGGCGAACCCGCAGCGGAAAGAGGAGTACGAGCCTTGGGAGGATGTCGCGGTTTGGCCGGCGCAGTAAATCGTGGGGCGTGCTTCTTTGCCGGTTTGAGAAGCCAGGCAAGCAAGCGCCCGGTCTTGGTGTTGACCTGCTACAGCGCCGTAGGGACGTACCTTCGGAGTGGCACCGGATGTGGAAGACGGCATGAAGGGACCATGGGTCGCGAACCTTCACAATGCCGTGACGATTTTCACAGGATCGTCTCGGCAAGCGAGTCGCGACGTTGAGCAGTCTCAAGATGAAGCAGGTCTGCGCCGCAGTGCGATTCGCGCCGGGGTGTGACTAGTGTTAGACTCAAGTTGCGGTTGAGAGGGCTGCAAGAGCGGTCCGCTGAGCGAAAGCTCACTCGGCTGCCTTTTCTTTGGCAGGTTCGATCAATGCATCAGCCGTCGTGGACACCTCGGCGCAAAGTGTGGAGCGATCTTGCCGCGCTGGACGCCGCTCAACACCGTCATGAATGGACCAACAATGCAAAGGAAGATCAATGACGGTTCTCCGATTCGAAGGACAAAAACGCTCGGAGCGTCGGAGCGTTACGGATTCCCCGGCATTGGCCTCAGAGCTTGGCGCCTTTCCAGACCCGAGATAGCACAGTGGTTCACCGTGCCGTAATCGATACGAATGTGTTGGTGGCTGGGTTGCGCTCCCGGCGGGGGACCTCCTTCCGGCTCCTCCAAGCGCTGGGTGATCCGCGCTGGCGCCCCTGCTTGTCGGTGCCTGTGGCACTCGAATACGAGGACGTTCTGAAGCGGGAGTTCATGCAGTCGGTCATCAGCGCAACCGATGTAGATTCGCTGCTGGACTACCTGTTTGCCGCGGCCGGCCTGGTCGAAGTTCAATTCCGGCTACGCCCGGCATTGCGTGATCCCGATGATGATCGTATCTTGGAATTGGCGGCCCGTGCCGGAGCGGTGATCGTCACGTTCAATACACGCGACTTCGCTGGGGCCGCGGCTTACGGCGTCCAAGTTGTTCGACCGGTGGAGTTCTTGCAGCAGATTGGAGATTTGCGGTGATCGTCAACGTCGAGGTGCCACAGGATCTTTACGATCGAGCGTCCGAGATCGCGCGGTCTCAGAGCATTAGCGTCGCCGATGTATTCGCAACGGCGTGCTTTGAACACGTTGCGGCTTGGGAGCGCCTGAAGAACCGTGCTCACCGGGGTGACCGGACGAGGTTTCTGGAAGTTCTGGCGAAGGTGCCAGACGTCGAGCCCGACGAGCGCGATCGATTTTGACTGCATTTCACGAACGGTGTTCTGCCCGGGTAGACCTGCGTTGGCGCCATCGCAAGATACCGGTGAAGATGGGCACGCCGAACACGGTTGTGAACATCGCGATCAGGAGGGCCCACGCATATCCCGCGCCATGGGGGCCGCCGATCATGAAACCCAGTACGAGGAGCGTCGCGATCCAAAGTCCATACGCCTGCAATACCTGGAGCCAAGTGCCCCTGACAAGGTAGCGCGCAATCAGAACAGGCGCCAACGTGTACAGACTCAACATGATGAAATGGGCTGGCTCCATACGGGTCCTCCTTGCGTTGAGAGTAGATCGTCGGAAAGGCGGGCCAGCGCGAGATCTCTTCTGGAATTTCGTTGCGTGCCGCCGAGACGGTGGTCCGGATATGCTCTGGAACGAAACCTGGCCAGCCTGGCATCCATCCAACCAGATGTGCACTACGGGTGCGCCTGGAGGAAAAAGATGAGAACGACAAACGTGCTGACAGTGCTGTGTGTGTTGCCGGCACTGGCTCTGGGTGCGGTGTCGATTCCCACCGGGACCTCAATCACGGTGCGGATGATCGACAGCGTCGACAGCAAGACCCATGCGGCCGGACAGACGTTCCGCGCGGCGCTGGATGAGCCTGTGACGGCTGACGGAAAGATCGTTTTGCCGAAGGGCGCGGAAGCGGTGACCAAGCTGGTCGAGTCGCGCCAAGGCGGCAAACTTTCCGGGAAAGCGGAACTCATCCTGACTCTCGCGTCTGTGACGCACGGAGGCAGGACTTACGAGGTGTCGACCTCGGAAGCGATCATCGCCGGACAGTCGCGGACGAAGCGGACGGGTCTGATGGTGGGTGCCGGCGCGGCGTTGGGTGCGGTGATCGGGGCGATCGCCGGCGGTGGCAAGGGGGCGGCAATTGGCGCGGCGACGGGCGCGGGCGCTGGCGGTGCGTATCAGGTTTTGACGAAAGGCGATGCCGTGAGGATTCCATCGGAGACCCGTCTCACGTTCAGTCTCGGCCAGGCGGTCGAGGTCGATGGATCGGACGGAGGTAGGTAGAAATCCCGTTGCGGGTCTAAAGCCTTTCCGCCAGATGGCCGAAGAGATAGGTGTAGGGTACGGCACTTTCTGAAGAAGCTCCGGCCTCTGCTGTGAATGGCTCTGTGTGAGTAGGTTTCCTCCGTGGATTCGAGGCGTACGGAGAATGAGCGCTCCGTTCACTTCTGTGGATCCATTCTGCGTGGGACGGCGGACTTGACGGACCGCCGCCCCACGTTTTTTTTTGCGGGACAGATGCGCCGGGTTCCGGGCACGGCCTCGACACGATTGCCGAGGCAGCGACCTAAAGGCTGCGCTGCGGCGGGCGCCTTCTGGGGGTCTTCTCCGGGAACGGAGCCTTCGCGGATTCCACGCGGTTCCATCCGGGCAGCCCCGCGGCGGTCCAGCTTGATGGGATTCGCCGGGGAATTGCGCGTTGGAGAAAGGAGGAGAAAACCGGCTGAACTGCGCGCAGCGCGCAGACGAGACCAAGTTAGTCACGATGAGTAAAGACGCGATACGAAAGCACATTCTCTGGACCGCAATGGAAGAAGTGAAGAACGGGAGCCACTATCTCACTGGCTGCGACGGTGGAATGCCTCAGCCCGATGGAGCTTCCTGCGGAGGTCTGGATGGCCGTTCCATCCGGCTGGTCAATGTACAAGAAAAGGACGCGGTTGCGATCTTCGCGGCACGTTTCGGAAACGGCGCCTACTGCCAGGGGCGCTATGAAGGTGTACCGGGCGGGCGGCAGATCGATGTGCCAAAGACGAAGGATCTGTGCAGCCATCTGCAGACGTATTGTCCGGAGGGTTCCTGGGGCAAGGGGCTTACTCCGCGCAGCCTGAACTATAATACGGTGATTCTCGGCGAGAATTGCGCGGGGAAACGGCATTTTGACTGTATCTGGTTTGTGAACTGGGTGCTCACCAAGGCGCTGAAGAAATCCAAGGTGCACCTCGGATTTGACCATTGGACCAGCGGAAAAGGTCCGGGCACGCTGCTGGAGGAAGACCCCACGAAGAGCCACGCGATCAAGGACGCCGATATCTTCGTCAACATCAACTCCAGCCCGAGGCATATTGGATTTCTGATGGCCGACGGGCGCACAGTTCACGCCTCGTCGTCAGCCAGGGGAGTGGTGGTGGGGAAGTGGAAACTCTCCGATTACACTCATATTGTGCGGCTGAAAGACTCGTTCCTGAACTTCGGGTAGGGCCTCGCAAGCCGTTGTCAGTTCGCCGGGAGTTCAAAGACAAAGAGTGCTTTGCCGGCGACGATGGCTACTTGCTGCCTGCCGTCGATGGAGTAAGTCACCGGGTTGGCAACGACGGTGGCGCCCGTACGGAAGCGATAGAGAACGTTGCCCGTTGTCGCATCCAACGCAAGGAAATCGCCGTCCGGACTGCCAAAGAAGACGAGTCCGCCCGCCGTGGTAAGGATGCCGGAACCGGGCGTGCGGACGAATCGCTGCTCCCATACAAGTTCCCCGGTGGCTGCGTTCAGCGCGCGCAACGCGCCATAAGACTCATCCCTGGGGATGGCCCGCGCGCCGCCGCCATGAAACGCCGCGCCCTCGCGGAAGGTGGGGTCGCCCTTGTAGTAAATTCCCCCCTGCTCCCGTGCCGCGACATAGTAGAGGCCGGTCTGCGGGCTGTAACTTGAGCTCCACCAGTTCGCCCCGCCGCCGAGGTCGGGATAAAGCTTCGTGCCGGCTTCGCTCGGCTTGGTGCCCGGCAGCAGGATGGGACGCCCGTTGTCGTCGATCCCCTCGGCCCAGGTCTGCTTCACAAATGGGCGGGCGTGGAGGAACTTACCAGTCGTGCGGTCGATGACATAGTAAAATGCGTTGCGGTTCGCCCACAGTAGTAACTTGCGCGGCTGCCCGCGAAACATCACGTCGGCGAGAATCGGAACCTGGACTGCGTCCCAATCCCAAACGTCGTGGGGGGTGAACTGGAAGTGCCACTTCAGTTTGCCGGTGTCGGCATCCAGGGCGACGGCGGAATCGGAGTACAGATTGTCGCCTGGCCGTTTGTCGCCATTCCAGTCAGGGCCGGGATTGCCGGTGCCCCAAATGAGGAGATTCTGTTCCGCGTCGTAGGCGCCGGTGATCCAGGTGGAGGCGGCTCCGGTTTTCCAACTCTCCCCACCCCAGGTTTCAACGCCAGGTTCGCCGGCGGCGGGCACAGTCCAGAACCGCCAGGCCTGTTTTCCGGTTTTGGCGTCGTATGCGTCGATAAAACCGCGGATTCCGTACTCGCCGCCGGCGATGCCTGTAACTACTTTGTCCTTGACGATCAGCGGCGCGCCGGTACTGGAATAGCCCTTCTTATAGTCCGCCATCTCCACATCCCACACTTTGCGGCCTGTCTTTGCGTCGAGAGCGATAAGATGCGCGTCGATGGTGGTCCAGTAAACCAGGTCTCCGAGCACCGCGACGCCACGGTTCGGCATGCCGCAGCACAAGCGCATGTCACTGGGCACGGGCCTCGAAAAACTCCACAAGGACCGCCCGGTTCGCCCATCAATGGCGAGCACGCCACCAGGGGCCTCACTGACATAGAGGATGCCGTCAATGGCGATTGGCGATGCAGTTTGCCGGTGGCCGCCAGCCATCTGGTAAACCCACGCGGGGCGAAGTTGAGAGGCATTGGCGACGTTGATCTGCGCGAGTTCGGAATAGCGCTGTCCGTTCAGGTTCCCCGAGTAACTCAGCCAGTTCGAAGGTTCTTTGCCCGAGTCGCGGATGCGATCCCACGTCAGTACCTGGGAGGCGGCCGGGAACGCCGCGAGGCAGAAGATCATGGTGGACAGGCGCTTCATTGTTCACCTCGCAGGGAAACCAGATATGCGATGAGATCGTCAGTTTCGGCGGCGGTCAACGCGTTCTGATAGGAAGGCATTGGTGATTTGTTGCGGAGAATCTCCACCTTTTGCGCATCTTTCTTCCAGAAAGAGTGGATTGTCTCTGCCGGATCGATGAGTTGGATGGAAAAGGTATCTTCGTTGAGCCTGATTCCACTCACCGTCTTACCGGAGGGCAGGGAGACGCGGACAAAGGCGTAGCGTTCGGTGAAGCCGGCTTCGGGGAAGAGGACGCTTTGGCGCAGGTGGGCGGCACTGCGCCGCGCGCCAATGTCGCCGAGTTCGGGACCATAGCGTCCGCCGCGGCCGTGAATCGTATGGCAGGCGGGGCAGCCTCCTTTGCCGGTATAGATTTTCCGGCCGCGCGCGGCGTCACCGGGGACCGCCTCCACGGACACATTGCCGAGTTTGCGCACATAGGCGGCGGTAAGCCACCATTCGTGCTCGGTCATGGCCGGGGCGCCCGGCATGTCAGTGCCGGAAATCCCATCGCGAATAATCCGGATGAGCGCTTCGTCGGTGTTGGCGAGGCGCAGAGTGGGCAGGGCGAGGTTGGCGCCTGTGCCGCCGTCGCCCTTCGGGCCATGACACTGGCTGCACTGGCTGTCGTACAAGCGCTTGCCCTTCGCGAGGTGGTCCAGGCTGGCAGAGGTGAGCGGTTCGGTCTTCGATGGTGTCTGCGCGAGAATGTGCGTCTGCGCAACAAGGAGTGTGAAGCAGCAGACCCCCCACCGTGGCAACAACGCGGTTCGCATGTGGGAGAGACTACCATACTGTTTCCTGCGTTGCACCGGGATTACGTGATCGCGGACCGATCACGGCGAGTGGCGCCATCTGACGGCTCCGTGTCGCCACAGGAATCGTCCGAAGTAATGGATCGACTACCCACGTCAGTACCAGATGAGGATACAATCGCAGTGGTGGAACCCGACAACCGGAACCGGCTGCAAAATCTCCTGCTTGAGGTCTCCCAGCGGCTTGCCGTGGGCGACGACGAGAAGGCTCTGCAATCGCTTGAAGAAGTGCTTCGCCTGGATCCTGCCAATCAGCACGCGATCTTATCGAAGACCCAGATACACCTGCGTCAAGGCGGCACCGCATTTCAGCAGAAGCGATATTCCGAAGTTCGGCGCCATCTGCATCACGTGCTCCAGATGCAGACCGTTAGTCAGCGTGCGCACCGGTTGCTTCGCCAGGTGTCGGTGGCCGAGGACCGTCACAAGCGCCTCGGTGACAAGCGCAGCCGCTTGCTGGACGCCATTCAGCAGAGCCGCGAATACGGGCATTTTGAAGTTGCGGTGAAGTGCGTGAATGACCTGCTGCAGTTGGAGCAGGATCTCGGCATTCCGGATAGCGACACTCGCGCTTTGCAGGAGCAACTGGATCTTGAGTTACGCCTGATGCATGAGGCGGAACGGCGTCTTGCCGATGCGATCGCGAAGAAATCGTTCGCGGATGGCGAGACCCTGTGCGACCGGGCGCTGGAACGGTGGCCCAAGGCAAACCGGTTCCTCGTGCATCGCGTCGATATCGAAGCAGCGAGCTTTCAAACCACGCGCGAGTTGCGAAGTACACTGGGCCGCATCACGGACACTGCCCGTCTGATGGAGCAAAAGGGCCTGTACCGCAATGCGTTGATGGAATGGGAACTGGCAGCGCGGATTTCGCCCGGACTGGAAGAGGCAGCACAGCAACAGAAACTGGTTGGCGTGAAACTCGCTGAGCAGGAGTGGGAAGAGAGCATTGAGGCCAAACTGGACCGGCTCCAGGAGTTGTGGGCTTCCGAGGACTACATTGGCGCGGAATCGGCGCTGCGTGAAATCGCGCGGCAGGCGCCGAACGCTCCCAACCTCGACCACTGGCGTCACTTCATCGAACGCGCGCGGCACTTCGCGCTGGAAGAGCAGACCGAAGCGACGCGGCGCGTCCGCGAGGCGTTGGATTGCTATGACCGTGACCCGAAGGCGGCGGCCAAACTGCTGATTGAGGCAGATTCGCTGGATAACTATCATCCGCTCACCGAGCCTCTGCTGCGGCAGTTGCGATGGCTGGAGCCTGATATTGGCCGCGACGGTACGCTGGGCCGGATTGAGGCGCATCAGCGTACGGTGCCGGTGCCTGCGCCCGTGTTGACACCGCCGCAGAGGCCGCCTGCCCCGGCGCCGAATCCGTTTGCTGGCGATCCGCTGCTGAGCCCGCCGCCTGCGTCGATTCCGACGGTTGCGTCGATGCCGGCGGTGACCTCGCCGCCCGTATCGCTGCAACCTGTGCCGCCACAACCTGTAAACGAGCCGAAGCCAGCGTCGAAGAAGCCGGCCACGCCGCCGCCGGTTGCATCGGCTCCCGAGGCATCGAAGCCCAAGGCATCGGGTATCAAGGCATCGGGCAGTAAGGTATCGCAATCCGAGGTGTCTTCAACTCCACCTCCGCCAACCGCCGGGAGCAGCGTTCCTCCAACTTCTCCCCCGGCAGCGCAGCGCAGCGCAAAGAAGGCGTCAGCGTTGCCGTTTTCGCCCAAGTGGCTGGTGCTGGCCGGTGTGGTGGCCGTCCTGGCGGGTGTGAGCCCGGAGTTGATCAACTCGCTGAAGAACAGTGGGCAGAAACCATCTCCTTCGCAGCCCGCACCTTCCCCGGAACCGCCGAAGCCCGTGGAACCGGCTAAGCCCCTGGTGCCGTCATTGCGGGTCATTTCGGAGTTGCCGCTGCAGTTCAAACTGGATGGCCAGGCGGTTGCCGACGTGCAAGCCGGTGGCGGCCCATTGGACAATCTCACCGACGGCAAACACGTGCTTGAGATCACCAATCAGGGCATGAAGGAAGTGCTCAACTTCGAGGTCGCGGGGCGCGTGGTCACGCTGCCTCCGGCGGTGCGTCCGGCATGGGTCGACGCCGTGGTGATGGCCCGGCAAGCGACGGGTTGGCGATTGATGTCGAGTGCGCCAGCCGGTGAGGTTTTCGTCGATGAGCAGCCCGCCGGAAAGCTCCCGCTGATTGAGGCACTGCCGCTTGCGGACGGCGAGCGGAAGATGCGGATTCAGATCGATGCCACCCAGAAGGTGGAGCAGCAGATTGGCGTGCGCGAGTCCGACGTGATGATTCTGTGGCTCCGGCCGCTGGGAATGCCTCTGCTCACGATTACATCAAACGTCGACCGCGTGCAGGTGTTCCTGAACGGTAGGTTCTGGGGACCGACCATGGGCCGCCAGCTTTCCATCTGGCGCATTCCTCCCGGCAAGCAGCGTATTCGCGTGCAGAAGGATGGTTATCAGTCCGTGCCCGAGCAGGAAGCGACGATTGCCGCGGGTAAGACGCAAAACGTGAAGTTCGAGTTAGTGCCGCTTCCCAAGCTTGCCACTCTACAGGTACAAACCGATGGGGCCGGCTATCAGATCCGGGTGGATGGCAGGACCCTTGGAGAAACGGACGCCAACGGGCGTTTCGAATCGAAGACTCTGGAGCCCGGCGATCACCGTTTCGAAATCGCCAAGCAGGGTTACAGGTCCCGCACTTTCGACAAGAGACTCGTGGCCGGAGATACTCTGAGCCTGGGCCGCGCGGACACAAGGCTCGACTTACTTCAAGGTACGGTTCGGCTTACTTACGCTCCGAACAACGCGCGCGTCGTCGCTCGTCGTCTCGAAGCTGGCGGTGCGGAGCGGGCGGTCACCGCCGGCGAGGTCCAACTCGCGCCGGGACCCTACGAATTCACCGCAACCGCCAACGGGTTCCGTCCGAGGACCGTGCGTGTGGTAGTGGAGAGCGGACGCGCCCACGATGTGAATCTCCAACTCGAGGTGATCGCCGTGCCTGCCGCGCCGAAGCCTGTCGCACCCGTGTCAGTTTGGGAGGGTGGAGTTACCTTCACCGACCGCGGCGACGGATTCGCGTCGCCACCGGCCAATGTTCCCTACGTCTTCGTCAATGGCGGTGCGTTTACCGGCACCATCCGTTTCACCGTCGATTGGGAAATGCGCCGGAACATGACATGGCTGACACATTTCAAGGATTTCCAGAACTTTGTGCGTTGGGAGCTGAATAATCGTGAATTGAATGTCACGGTGGTGCAGAATGGCAAGGGAAAGAGTAAGGACCAGAAGCACCGGATTAAGGATCTCGCGAGCGCTACGGTCCGGCTGAACATACAGGCCGAGAGCGTGCAACTGAGTCTGGACAATCCCGCTTGGAAGGCCGAACCCGTGGCGGTGCCCGCCGGGATGACCGGTAAGTTCGGTTTTTCGACCAATGCGACGAAGTTTTTCATCAAGGACTTCCAGGCTACGCGATAACGCCAGCCTCCCAACGGGGCCAGGCCCAGCGGGGTTGCCCTCGGCATTCCGGAAGTCGATCCGCCTCAGCGCCGGGTTGCGGCCGCAGGAACATTAGCGCTCCTGTTGCGGCGCGCCCGCTTGGCCTTGATGGGCGTTTTCCCGTGGTTGCCGAAGAACGTACCGTAGGCTGTCACGCGCCGCGCCAAGCGCAGCAGAGGATTGGAAAATCACTTGTGGGGTGCAAGATTCTCGCACACTGATACACTGTCCGGATGCCGGGCAATCGGCCAAACCTGCTCCGTAAGACCGGTCCCGCGATCCTGTTGACGGCGACCAGTGTCGGAGCCGGCGACATTCTCACTGGCAGTCTTGCCGGCGCCGAAGCCGGTACCGCGGTGCTGTGGGCGGTTCCCGCCGGAGTGATACTCAAGTGGACCCTTACAGAGGGCATCGCCCGCTGGCAGATGGCGACGTCGCAGACGTTGCTCGAAGGTTGGATTACGCGGCTCGGGCGCTGGATCCGGTGGCTCTTTTTCGCGTACCTTCTGCTCTTCGCGCTCGTGACCGGAGGAATGCTGTCGAGCGCTTGCGGTGTGGCCGCCACCGGAATCTTCCCGCTTGGCACTCCACAGACCTCGCGGTGGGTGTGGGCCGCCGTGCATTCCCTCGCCGGTCTCGGGCTGATCCTGCTCGGCGGGTATGAGATGCTCAAGCGCGTCCTGGCGGTCTGCGTCGGTGCGATGTTCCTCACCATGGTGCTGACCGCATTCCTGCTCGATCCCGAATGGAGTGCGGTCGCGACCGGGCTGATCCCCTCGCTGCCTGCGACGGGCAGCCGCTGGGTGGTCGGACTGATCGGCGCCATCGGCGGCACCATGGCGCTGATCAGCTACGGTTACTGGATCCGCGAGGAGGGAAGGCGTGGCCAGGAAGGTCTGCGGGAATGCAGATTCGACTTACTCCTCTCTTATGCGGTCATTGGTGTTTTCGGGATGGCGGTGGTTCTGATCGGATCCCGGGTGCAGGTTCGGGGGCAGGGCGCCGAACTCGCGATGTTACTCGCCGGGCAATTGGAGAAGAGCCTCGGACCGGCAGGTTATTGGATCTTTCTGGCCGGATTCTGGGCCGCGGTGTTCTCCGCGCTATTGGGAGTCTGGCAGAGCTTGCCCTATCTCTACGCCGACTTTGTCCGGCTTCAGAAACCGTCGCCCGCGGCGATGGACGGCCTTGAGCGATCCACCGCCTACAGGGCGTTTCTCGTGTTCCTGGCGACGGTGCCGTTGCTCCTGGTGCGATGGCCCGTCAAACAACTGCAGCTTGCGTTCGGACTTACAGGCGCGATGCTGCTTCCTGTGCTCGCCTTGACACTGCTCATCATGAATAACCGCGCAGATTGGGTAGGGCCGCGGTTTCGTGCCACTCTGCCGTTGAATACCGTGCTCGTCGCGGCGCTGTTGTTCTTCGCCTACGCGGGCCTTGCGGAGATCCGGCAACTGCTATTCCGCTGAGGCCGGACCGTCGCCCTTGACCGCCAACCCGTAGCCTGCATTGACCAGACGCGCGATTTCATCGTCAGAGAGGTACCCTTCGATCTCGAACGTGCCATCCGGGAGTTGTTTCGCGGTGCGGCCGAAGACATCCAGGTCATGGATGCGTTGAAGGTCGCGCAGCAGATCCCACGTGGACGCCCGAATCCGAACCACGTGGTGACCCACTGCGCGATCCTCCCGTATCGTGCGGTTACGCGGTGACGTTGATTTCGAGAACCACGCCACCGGTTGCCCGCCCGTCCTTGCCATACTGGACGGCCTGCAGTTGATACTTATCGCCGGGAGCCGCATTCCGCGGTACGGCTACTTTCAAGCTGAGGGGCCGCATCTCACCCGCCTTGACGGGAAGGCGCAGCCGGCCCTGCTTCAACGGAGTAAGTGCGAGAACGGACTTACCGGAAATCTCGGCAATTTCGAAACCAGTGGCCGCGATCTTCCCCGCCGGAAGCAGGGCTCCCGACATTGTAGGTGCGAGGAACTCGACCTTCGTGCTCGCCGGCAGATGCAGCACGAGGCTGTCTTCAGCGTCGCGCACTGCCACGCCACGGGCCGGCATGCCAGGCTTCGGAATCGCAACCGTTGCCGGGCTGACCAGCGTCGCGACCGCGGCGCCGGTTGGATAGCCGGCAAGGACCGGTTTCAGTGCCGCGAGAATCGCCGGGTCCTTCACGTCGAGATACACGCTTGCGTTTCGAGGCACTCCCTTCCGGCTGACGGCAAGTTCCATCAGGCCGGCGGCAACAAACTTCGAGCCCGCAAAGAACGGAAACTCCACCATGTCGCCCCTGCGGGCATTGATGATGGTGATGTTCTTCTGGCCGAGATTGTTGTTGTGCCAGACGTTGCCCCCCACCACGAGATTGCCGTCGTTGGGAGACACCTCCACCAGGATGCACGGATGCCAGTTTGTGGCAGGGGGAATAAGGGAGGCAGGCCAGCGTGTTCTGACAATGTGCGTTGCGCCCGCCGCGAGCGAGGCAACGTCCACCTCACCCACCAGGTAGGTGCCCGGCGCGCCAAGACTGCCGCTTCCGGATGGGTTCCTCGGAATCCAATCGTTCGGAAATAGAAACTGCGACGCCGCGAAGTTCGCAATGTAGACGCGCACCTTGACCTCACGGGCCTCGGCCGCACCTCGATTGGTAACTCGAACATACAACCAGTTGTCACGTCCACGGATCGTGTCCTGATGCGAAACCACGTGATCGTCCGCGTTCCGCACCCACACATCCGGGCTGTTCCAGAAGTCCCCCGTGCTGGGCATCACGCCGGAATCAGCCGGATTGTCGCGAACGAAGACATCACTGTTCACACTCCAGCAAAGCTCCGTCAACGCGGCGCAGACTTCGTTGATCACCTGCCGCATCTCCTGGAAGGCCGGCACGAATTCATCGCCGAACTCGATGGTGAAGGCGTAGATCTTGCGGTTGAGCCCGTTGACGATGTGGCGGCTGAATGCATAGTCGTCGGAGGTGCCGGAGGTCGGATAGAGGCCCACGGCCTGTTGCACCTGGTACGACGTCCCGCGAACAGCCGAAAGTGCGGCGTTCATCCGGTGGGCGAGACTGACCATGGTGTTCTGGTCCAGGGTTGGGACGAACTCCCGGTACGCGCTGTCGCTGGGTATTCCCCGGCTTCCATCGTAGACAGGATTCCGGAAATTCTGTGCCGAATTCGTGGATTGATTATCATCGTCGCCCCAGCTATAAAGTAACAGACGCCCGAAGCTATGGATGTCGGTAAAGTAACCGATACTCGGAAACGTATCGAACAGGTAGCGCACGTTGCGGGTTTCGGGTTCGGAGAACGCCGCGGTGCCCTTGTAGACGCCGCTCGATGCCGCCGCGGATGTGCCAATGCCGCTGCTCCACAGAAAGTCAAAGTTACGGTTCAGGTCCACGCCCGGAGATACGCCACCCGCCGCCGCGTTCGGATTCCGGTTCTTACGCCACCAGAAACTCTGGGACTGGCCGGAATTGGGATTGTAAGTCTGACTATATTGCTTGCCGTCGGGATTGACATCGGGGAACACAAAGATATCCAGGTTCTCCAGGATCGTGCGCACTTGCGCCGAGGTGAATATCTTTCCGCCGTAAACAAGCTGGGTGTTGTTGCGGTAGGCCTGCGCGAGATTCGAGAGGAACGCGATGCAGATGTCGGAACCGCCCCACTCGCGGGCGTGCATGCTCCCGGTGAAGAGGACCCCGGGACGATTGGGATTGGCGCCTGCGCGCAGCCGGACCGCCCGGCAAACGCGGTTGTTCCAGGTGCGGTGCGGAAGCTCGATCAAGGTAGCGATGCCGGAATTCATCGCCACGAAATTGATGAGTGCGGACTCCACTTCATCGGCGGTCATATACCCGAGTACCGAGCGCTGTTCGAACTCCTCCACTCCTCGAAGCTCCGCGAACCGGTTGACGCGGGACACTTCCTGAGTACGCTCGACGCCCGTGCGGGAAAGGTCGTCCAGTTGCTCCACCTGGTACCCGGCCTGTTCTACTCGTGCGATGTCCTCCACGGAGAGCACGCCGGGTACTTCGAAACGATCGGCTGCAATCTTGCGTGCGGCGCGTTCGTGTAAGTCGAGGGCGAATGTGGCAAGGCTCCGTAAGTCATCGAGCGTGCCGGCAGTAATGCGGACAGAATAGACTGGCATTTTCAGATTCCTCCTTGTGTGGAGCAGCGTGGGCGCGCCGCGACGCACGCCCACACTGGCTCCCCGTGTCCGGGCTTATGCCACTACGTTCACCTGCAGGCGAACACCGCCTACAAGCTGTCCCTTGGAGTTACGTTCAGCAATGTCGAAGACATAGCTTTCCCCAGGAACGGCATTGTCCGGCACGCGGATCTGGAGAACAGACTCGTGGACGGCCGGCCGGGCCATCGGCACCTTGATGGAGGTGGTTTTGGTGACTGGATGCAGCGCCAGCACTGGGATGCCGTCAACGGCGGCGATGCTGAATGCTGGGCGGACAGGCCGCGGTGCGCGCTCTGGCTCCCCTTCTTCGCTGCCAATCTCCTCGACCGGAAGCGGCTCTTCGGAGACCAAGTCGGCCATGCGTCCGGTTCCCACTTCGAGAGACGAGCCGCGAGGGAAGGTGAATAGGACGCCTTCCTGCTCGCTGCGGGTCTCGCCTGGAGGAAGTGTGCCTCCAATCGCGATCCGGGCTTCGTCCAGGAAGGTGAGCCGCCAAGGCCGGACTGAGGCGCCGGGCGATGGCAGAGGCAGCGGGATGACGGGAGTGAAGATGTCGACGGGCACTGCCGGCATTACGATGCCAGCCAGCCCGGCAATCTCTTCCACCATCTTCGGTTGCTTCATGTCCACGAAGACCTGCCAGTTCTGCGGAACCTTTGTCTTCTGAATACTCAGAGTGACAAAGGGATCCTTGGTCAGCGCATGCCCGAAACGGTAGGGGAATTTCAGGAATTCGCCACGCCGGGCATTTACGATCGAAATGTTCTTCTGTCCCAGGTTGTTGTTCTCCCATACATACACGCCGGACGCAGCGGGTCCGTCATGAGGAGAGATCTCCACCAGCAGGCAGGGGTGCCAGTTGGCGGCCGGCGGGATGAGTGCCCTTTCCCATCGGATCTTCGCAATCGCGTTGCCGCCAGCAGGAATGGATTCGATCCGCTGGACTCCAAGCAGGTAAGTGCCGGGGGCGGGGAACTGGTTTCTTGGGCGCAGATTTCCGGGAGTGCCGCCAGCGACCGCCGTCGTGGTGTCGGGTTTGAAGTCGTAGGGATAACGGAACTCCGTGTGTGCCCATGAGGTGACATAGAAACGCACCCAGCAGGGCAGGGAGGCGCGGGATCCGCGGTTCCAGATTCTGGCGTGGAAGTAATTGTCCTGGCCGCGAATCGTGTCCTGATGTACTGTTCCGCCGTCGTCGATGTTACGAATCCAGATATCGGGGCTGTCCCAGAAACCCCAGGCGGGTTGAGGCACGTTGCCTGTGTCGGCGAGCGTGTCGCGGATAAAGAGGTCCCGGTTGGACCCTGCCCGTGCGAGCTCGACGGCACGGCGGGCGTTGACCTTGCCATATCCATAGAGATCGTTGCGCGTGCCTGGAGGCCGGCCCAAGGGCGCTGGCAGATAGGGGTGGGCGGCGGAGTCGATCTTCTTGGCGGAGTCGATCAGAATCTGCCGCACTTCCTCCCAGGAGAGGTTGTTGTTGATGCTGAGCACGAGCGCGCCGATTCCGGCGGCCAGAGGCGATGCGGAAGACGTACCGCCGAATATATCAATGTAGTTTCGGGAGGGATCGACCTTGGCCGAGCCGGCGCCCGTGTTGGTTGTCGTGGTGATGCGGCGAGTTCCTGTGCCTTGCGGTGGCGGATCGTCACTGCTTGGCGCCACCATATCCAACTCAGGACCGAAGTCACTGTAAGCAGAGCGCCGGTCGAGATTGTTGCAGGCGCCAACCGCGATGGTTCGCTCGTAACTGACGACTTGATCGGTGGAGATGCTCTCGTTTCCGTTGCCGCCGGCCCAGAAGATCGGGCAGCCCCGGCCCCTGCGGCCATAGGTGGTCGCATAGTCGATCGCCTCCTGCATCCACTCGCGCATGATCCACGGCACGCCGTCGGGACCGAGGCTGCAACTGGCGACATCGGCGCCGCGATCGGCGAGGTATTGAAAGGCTCGTGCGAGGCGAATCTGGTCGCTGGTGGCACCCGCAGCGGCCTTGATCGGCATCAGGCGGGAGCCAGGGGCGACGCCGGAAACCCCTCGGGCGTTATTCTGCGTCGCGACCGCAACACCTGCGCAGGCAGTACCGTGAGCGTCTCCGAAGGGATTGTTGTCAGGCGGATCAACATCGAGATCGATCGGAAACACGATCTTTCCAGGGCTATTCAGATCCTCGTGGCTCGTGTCGATTCCTGCGTCCACGATCGCGACCGTGATGTTCGGACTACCCATAGTGGTGTGCCAGGCGGTGTGGGCGTCGACGTCGGCGTCCACCAACCCGCCACCCTGGCCCGTATTCTCGAGGTGCCATTGATTCGGATAGAGCGGATCGTTGACCGCATGCCGGAGCGCCGTCTCCACGGGCATCTCCGCGACGATGCGATGCGGCAAGTATTCGATCCAGTTCGGATTCGCGTAGACCGCCTGGCCGCTCTCGACGAGTTCGTTGGCGATGTCGAGCGCCGACTTCGCGGCATCCGGCTTGAGGCGGACCAGGAAGGCATTCTCGCTAAATCCCAGCGGCTCGGCGGCTTCCATGTCATAGCTCTGGCGAAGCGTCTCGATCTCATCCGATGTCATTTCGGGCTTGAACTTCACTGCGAGTTCGTCGGTGAGCACCAGCGGGCTGCCGGAGTCACTGACGTAGACGTCCCCAACCTTCTCAACATTTTCCTGGCCGCGGAGTCCGGCGGTGAGCCTGGCCGCGTCCGCCGAACGGCTTGGGGCCACCTTGAAGATGCGGAGCGTCTCACCTTGCATCTCCTGAAATTCACTACTCTGCTCGAGGCCGGGCATGGGGCTGGCCGCAAAGGCCCGGATCTTCTCCACGGGGGCTCGGGAGTGAAAACTTACCGCGACAAGATCGTCGCGTTTGGACACGTGGATCTGCTTTCCCTGGACGTAGTAATAGCTGGAGTGCCCGTTCGTGCGCCCACCAGATGGTCCTTTGTCCTTTCTTGTTGGCATTGGATGGTTCCTCCTTCAATGCACATTATTTCTTCAGGATTCAATGACAGGCTTACCGCTGCGGGCGACATGTGGAGGCGCTGAGGTAGCGCGCAGCAAGCGTGTGATGGCCCGCAATGACGGCCTAAAGGCCTCATGCGCGGAAGCAAACTCGTGATTGTGGTTGGATTCGGCTCCGGAAAGGCCGGCGATTTGACGCGAATTTCGTGATTAAGAGAGACGCATCAACGCCCGCCGCTTCGGTGCGAATCTGTGGTGCGAATTTGTGGCCTTCCGCATCCGGCGCCGGATCAGGAGATCGTGCCCGCCCCGCCGGAGCGCGGGAGTTGGCTAAGGTGATAGAGGCTGTGGGTTCGAACCGTCACGTACGGCGGACTCCCCAGTCTGCGACGACTACATCCGGGGCTCACCTTGCGGAGCCCATTTTCAGGCGGGGCCATGCCCGCGCCTTTGCCCATCCTACATCGAGACATTTACCACAGTTATTGCCCGTACACAAGCCTTTTTTCGACTTGGGAACCGAATAAAGAGGATGCGAGGTTCGTCAATGCGGTCCCGTACACGGTAGCGCAGCCCCCGCGTCCCTCTCGAGGGGACGCCTCAGGGCCGGCGCAGATCCCTGCACGCAGCATTCCGGCTTTGCCAGTGTCGCTTGAGACCCGACACCCGGACTGCGAAAGCACCACCAGCAATCCACGACTGAAGCTCTGAAACGTGGCTCTGGCGAACCCCCTGCTCGACGCACCGATTCAGAAGCTCTCCAGAACCTTCCGCCTCGGAGTTGCCGGATTTCGGCCAGATCGTGCCATCATCGCTCCTGTCCAGATCAAGTTTCAGGTTCCATGAGCGGGGATCTCGACCCGCTCGGGTGCTGACCGCTGAGCGCAGCCAAAAATTCAAACATTTTTGGCCATAGTTAGAAGCCGTATTTCAGGCCGAACTGAATGATCCGCGCCGGCCGTGACGCCTGAATCACACCGAAGGTCGCAGGTTGCGAAATCACGGTGGCCGGATCGCGGAAGTTTGCACGGTTGAACGCGTTGAACATCTCCATACGGAACTCCAGCCGGTGCTCTTCCGTGATCGCGAAGCGCTTCAACACCGAGAGATCCGTCTGCACCAGACCCGGGCCGATCACCGTGTTCCGCCCGGCCGTGCCCGACCGTTGACCTCCCGCAAGCGCCGGCAGGCGTGAGAATGACCCCGTATCGAACCACTGCTGCACGGCACGAGGCCCGTCATTCGGACCGCGAATCTGATCGGGACGATCCGCGCTGAGACCGCGCAGACTCAAGTCGAGCGATTCGGTGATCGTCAACGGCCCGCCGGTCTGCGATGCGACGATGCCTTGAAGCTGCCAGCCTCTGAGCGCTTTGCCCGCCCAGCCACGTATATCGCGGAAGAACGGCAACTCATAGCCATAGTTCGCAACAAAGCGATGACGCACATCAAACGCCGCGAGCCCGCGGACATCCTGGAGGCTGAAGGCGTCCTGCGGCCGGTTCTCGCCGCCGAAGTTGATGGATGACTGGTAGTCGATCACCTTGCCCCATGTGTACGAAGCCTGGAACCACAAGCCCGCCGAATAGCGCTTCTCAATGCGCGTCTGCAACGCGTGATAGTGGCTGTTGAAACGGCTGAACGTCGGCCGGATGAGATTGTAGTCGCGATAGAGCCGCCGCTGCTGCGTATTCTGAAGCGTCGCGCCCGCTCCGGGTGTGGCGGGATTCACTTCCAGATAGCCGCCGAGCTTTCGTCCCAGCGATCCCACGTAGCCGGCTTCGACCAGCAGATTGCGCTGAAGCTGCCGTTGTACGGTGAAGTGGAACTGCTGAGAATACGGTGTCCGGAAGTCCGGCGAGAACCCGATGACCAGGCACGGGCAAGGGAAGTCGCGATTGGGATCCACCTGCGGATTGATTGCGAAGTTCTGATACGGGTTCGCGAATGACGGTGGTCCATCGATCTGGATGAAGCGATTAAACGGCGGAATGTTGATGTTCTGAAACACCGCCAAGCCCGGCGCGGCATCGTAGTAAAGCCCATAGCCGCCGCGAATGCTCGTGCGTCCGTTGCCCGTCAGATCGTAGGCAAAGCCAAAGCGCGGCGCGAAGTTGTTCGTATCTGTGGCGATGGTGCCACGCGGAACTCCGGCATCACCGGGAAACAGCAGTCCCGATGGCGCGGTGGGGCGCACGGTCGATTGACGGCCGGGTTGAAACGACGCCATCCGGTCCTGCTTGTCGTAATACGGCAGAGGTAGTTCGTAGCGCAGCCCGAGGTTCAAGGTGAGGCGCGGTGTAACCTTCCAATCGTCCTGTAGATAGAAGCCCGCGTTGTGACCAACGAAGTGTTTCGCTGGCTGTCCGCCGCCTTGCCGGAACTGGCTGGGCAGGCCGAGCAGGAAGTCGCCGATCACGTTGCGCGAAAGATTGCCAGCGAAACTGAAGTCGCCATTGGGCCGGTTCGGAAACACCAGATAGATCTGCTGCAGCCGGTAGTCGCCGCCGAACTTCAGCGTATGCCGCCCCTGGATCCAACTGAAGTTATCGGAGGCCTGGTAGGTGTTGCGCGCAAGCTGTGTCCAACTTTGGGCGACATCGCCGATAGAGAACAATCCCGAAAGCGAGACGATCGGCACGCCTTGTGCCGTCGGCTCAGTGGGTGAGTAGCGCCATCCATAGCGAGTGAGATCTTCGCCGCTCCATGTTGCCGGGCGTCCGAACAGACGCAGGAAGGAGATGCTCGCCTCGTTGATCTTGTTTGGCGAGAGCGCGTAGGTGTTGGATAGAACCGCCGTGTGCACCTGCTCTTCCGAATTCGACCCCGCCGGTGAGAACGAGCCCGCGCCCAACGGATTGCGAGTCTTGCTCTGATTGCTTGAGTAGCGCGCAAACCAAAAACTGCGGTCCGAGAATCGATGGTCGCCGCGAATGCCGAATTGATCGCCATCCGTGGCGATGGACGGCGCTCGATTGAAACGGTTGGCGCCGAAGTTCGGCAATGGCACGAAGGTGTCAAGCAGCGCCGTGGCAATCGGACTGATGCGGCTGCGAGGAATCACGCCTCCCGGAAAAGGTTGATTGGCTGCGGTTGGATCCAGCGGCGCAGGCGTGAGACCGCTGAGGTTGCCACCGCGCTCTGCGTCCGTCAGGACAACGACATTCTGCACCGTGCCGACGCGTGCGCGAAGCCCTTCGTAGTAGCCGAAGAAGAAGGTGCGATCCCGCACAATGCGGCCACCCAGGGAACCTCCGAACTGATTCTGCCGCAGCGGCGGGCGCGATGTGGAGAAGAAGTCGCGCGCATCCAGACGGTCGTTGCGGAGAAAGTTCCACACGTTGCCGTGATAGCGGTTCGTGCCGGCCTTGGTGATCGCGGTGACCACGCTCCCCGATTGCTGCCCATACTCCGCCGAGAAATTGCTCGTGATGATCTTGAATTGTTCCAGTGCGTCCGGTGGTGGCGTGAGCACGTAGCCGTTGAAATTCGCATCGTTGTTGGTGACGCCATCAAGAAGAAAGTTGTTCGACTGAGTCCGCTGCCCGTTGATCGAGAATCCATTGCGTGACGGCGATAGCCCCTGCACCTCATAGCGTGAGGGCACTTGCACCGCTCCGGGAATCAGCGTTCCCAGTTGAATGAAGTTGCGGCCGTTGAGAGGCAACTCGGCGATCTCCCGCGAGCCAATCGTCACGCCGCCCACTGCGTTCTGCGTGTTGACCTGCGGCGCATCGCCGGTGACCGTGACGGTCTGCTCAGTCGCCGCGATGTTCAGCGTCACATCAATGCGTGCGGCCTGATTCACGCTGATGCGAATGCCCTCATGCGTCAAAGGCTGAAAGCCGCTCTTGCGTGCGGTGAGTTCATACTCGCCGACAGGAACAAACAGAAACTGGTATGAGCCGTCTTCCGCCGTGCGAAGCGCACTGCGTTCCCAGCCGGTCTGCGGGTTGCGAAGCCCTACTTCAACGCCGGCGATCGTGGCGCCCGAAGCATCCGTGACCTTCCCGGTCAGCGAGCCGGTGCGTTCTTGCGCGCTTGCGGCAGTGGTAAGCAGGAGTGCGAGAATGACGATGAGTTTCATCCGAGTCCCAAGAACTAGATTCGCCAATGATGAAGAAGGTTGCGTGAAGATTCCGATACAGGATGGTGTCAATCCGCTGCTGCTGATCGAGCAGCGCCGCATCCGCACGATTGTCGTCACGGGCGCTGTGCTAATTGTTGCGGGTGTCGCGATTCCGAGTGCTGCCTTCATTGTGTGGCGTTGTGTGCGCCTGTACGCATGGTGGGACAAGTGGATGCTGATCTCACCATCGTTCTATCTGTTCGTTTATGCCTGCGCATCGGCCACCTTGCAGCCTCCGCTTGCGCTGTTGCGATTCATGCCGGTGCTGCAGGCACAGGAAGCGTCCATGCGTGTCACCTGGCCGCTTGTCGCATCGCAGGTGTTGTGGGCCGCGCTGTCCGCGCTCTTCTGGCAGTTCATCGCCTGGGGCGCGTTTCCCATGGTCACTGTGCGCGAAATCCGCTTCGTTCCTTTCTATCCATGGCCGGGCTGGATCGAGTGAGTTCACCGCGTGGGTTCCCCGAGTGGGTTCACTGCGATGTCACTTCACCCGTGATCAGATTTCCGCATGGCACAAAGCCCGCCTTCTGCAACGTGCGGCGGCTGGCAACGTTCGCCACGTTGCAACGCGCTGCCGGTACGCTTCCTCCTCTGCGGCAGGCGGCCTTGAGTTCCTGCACGAGGAACGCGCCGAGCCCGCGCTTTCGAAAGCGTTCCGCGATCCTCATGTAGACATCGCCATACGGGCGATTATAGTGGTAGAGCACTCCGCCAGCGCCCGCGATCTCGCCATCCACGCACATCACCCATCCCGCGGCATCGTCCAGTTCATGGCGCTTCAGTTGGGGAACATCTTCGGGAACGGAGTGCCGAACGCTCGCGCCACCGGGTTCGAGCGTGGTCTCCACTGCGTCTTCAAACAGAATCGATTCGACCTCGATCTTCCCCGCATAGGTGTGCAGCATGGTGGTCAGCAGCGCATCATTGGTCTGCGTCTCGATGCGCGTCACCGCGCTTGCCGCGAGCAGCGCTTCAAAGATCTCGAAGACCCGCGTGCGGAGTTCCGGCACGACGTAGAACTCATAGAGCGTATGCGCGTCCTGCCAGGGGCCCGCCACCGCCACGGAGCCGTATCCTCCGGCCGTGCCATCCACTTCAATGGCGTATTCCTGTGTCCAACCTAGCCGGGAATGGATGGAGTGATGGATCACCTGGCAATTCATCTCCGCTGTGTACTGCACGCGCAACGGGGCGATTTCCTCCAGTTCTGACAAGCGGGCCGCGAGAGGCATGCCACCTATGTTCGCACTTGCCGCAACGCAACACCGGCTTGTGGTGAGATAGCAGCATGCTTGTGATGCTTGCACTGCTCGGCGTGCTCTCGGCGCAGGAGCCCGAGGAAACCGTCCGGTTGCGGGCCCTGGTGGCCGCCTCCCCACGGCTGCCTCACACGATGAGTGCGCTGTCCCTGCATCCGCCGCAGAATGTCGAGATGGTCTCCTCCGCCGCTGTGTCGCGCAACGGTGAAATCTACATCCTCCAACGGGGCAAGGAAGCGGACCCGGTGATCGTCGCGTCAGGCGATGGCAAGGTGCTGCGATCCTGGGGCCGAGGGCTCTACACGATTCCCCACAGCATCCGCATCGATCCGCAAGGCAACGTGTGGACCGTCGACGCAGGCGATTCCACGATTCGCAAGTTCGATCCTAGCGGCCGGCAGTTGATGCTGGTGCGTGTGGAGCTGCCGGCGCAACCGAAGAACGCATTCTGCGGAGCTACGGACATCGCGTTTGCGAGCAACGGAGACTTCTACGTCTCCGATGGCTATCAGAACACGCGTGTGCTGCACTACACCCCGGATGGCAAACGCATTCGCGAGTGGGGCAAGGCAGGCAGCAGACCAGGAGAACTGCAGGTGCCGCACGGCATTGCGCTTGATCGCCGTGGCCGTGTCTACGTCGCGGATCGCGAGAACGGGCGCATCCAGTGGTTCACGCCGGAAGGCCGGTTTCTCGGCATGTGGACTCACCACGGCAAGACGTTCTGCTTGAACTTCACTCCGGACGGCGAGTTGTGGATTGGCACGCAACCTCGCAACGTCCCGAACGGCGCCGAAGGCTGGTTGATGCGCCTGGATCCAGCAGACGGCAAGGTGACGGGAGTGATTGAGTCGTTCGGTCACTCGATTGACGTGACTCCGAAAGGAGAGGTGCTCACGGGACGCCGTCCCGGGAGTCTTCTGATCTTCCGCCCATGAGATTGCTGCTTGCATTGCTCTGTCTGGCGCAAGCCGAGGATTGGCCCGAGTGGCGTGGGCGCGGGCGGCGCGGCGTGTGGAACGAAGTGCGCGTGGAGAATCTCGCGGAAACCCGAGTCGCCTGGCGCGTGCCCATTCGGGCGGGATTTGCGGGCCCGGCGGTGGCAAACGGCACGGTCTATGTCACCGACTATGGCAACGGCGTGGAGCGCGTGCTGGCGTTCGACGAGCGCAACGGCAAACCGCGTTGGGAAGTGGAGTGGTCCGTCAACTATCGCGGCCTCGAGTACGCGTTGGGTCCGCGCGCGACGCCGACCGTGGATGTCGACCGCGTGTATGTGCTCGGCGCGGCCGGTGAACTGCGATGCCTGCGCACGAAGGATGGATCGCTTGTGTGGCGGAAGGACTATCGTGCGGACTACTATGCGGAACTGCCAACATGGGGCTTCGCCAGCGCGCCCCTGGCCTATCGCAACCTGTTGATCGCTGTGGTTGGCGGCAGGGACGCGAAGGTGATCGCGTTCGATAAGCATACTGGCCGCGAGCAATGGCGCGCATTGCCGCCGGATAGCGAGCCCGGCTATTCGCAGCCGTTGCTTGTGGAGGAACGTCGGGTAGCGGTGTGGCACGCCGGCGCTGTTTCGATGCTCGATGCGGCGACCGGCAAGGTCGAGTGGGAGCATCCTTATCGCATCCACATGAACACGCCGATCGCGACTCCGGTTACCGATGGGCCGCATCTGCTGGTGACCGCGTTCTTTCAAGGGGCGCGGCTGCTGCGTCTGGACAACGGCGAATTGTTGTGGCGAGGCAATAGCCAGTCGGAAGTGCGCAGTGAGACGATTCATGCGGCGATGGTCACGCCGGTGATCGATGAGGGCTACATCTATGGGATCTGCGCGTATGGAGAACTGCGATGTTTGAAGCGCTCGACTGGGGAACGCGTGTGGGAGACACAGCAAGTGACTGTGGAGCGCGCGCGTAACGCGACGGCGTTTATTATCCGCAATCGGGATCGCTACCTGTTCTACAACGATCGCGGCGAGTTGATTGTTGGCGAGTTGAAGCCCGAGGGCTATCGCGAAATCAGCCGGGCGAAGCTGATTGAGCCAACTTCCACCGGTGGTGGGCGGCGTGCTCTGGGTGCGGTGAACTGGGTGCATCCGGCGTTTGCGAATCGTCACATGATTGTGCGGAACGATCGGGAGTTGTTGCGCGTCGCGATTGTGCGCTGAACGTAACTGTTGAGATCCGCGGCAACCGCCCAGGCCCCCTTTTCAAAAAGCTCCAGATTGCGCCGATGAGCACTATAAGTGCAGAGAATCTTCGAGTTATTGGGATTCGCGCTGGTTGTTGCGGCATCGGTGTCGGCGGCTAGGCCCGTGCTGACAGTGGGATACCTGGAGTATCCACCGTATGCATACCGCGACTCACAGGGTCAGATGCATGGGTTCACCTACGAGATGCTGGAGGGGGCCGCGAGGGGTGCGGGGATTCGCCTTCATTGGAGATACTCGCCAGAGGGGCCGGAAACAGGGCTGGAAAAGAAGAGCTTCGACATCTGGTTCGGAGGGTTTCCGACGCCTGAGCGAAAGGCGAAATTCCATTTCACCCGGCCATACTGGCAAACCGACTGGTTGCTGTTGGTCGACCGGAAGCTGAACATTCGCGAGTTGGAGGATGTCGCCGGACACTCCATCTCCGTTCAGGACTTCAGCGTCAACCGGATGCTGTTTTCGAAAAAGCTTTCCTTTGCCAAGCCCCGCTACTTCGTTAAGCCCGATGACGTGATGGCATCGATCTGCCGCGGTGAGACCGCTGGTATGTTCGGCGACATCAACTATCTGCATCTCTTCCTGCTGCTTCGTCCCTCTTCCTGCCGCGCAATGGACTTCCGCTTCGTCACTGTTCCTGGCGCGGTGCTGGAGGTGAGTCTGATGACCCGCCCGGAGACGGCGGCGATTGCCGATCTGATCCGTGATGGCATCGACAAGCTTGCGATGTCTGGCGAGACCACGGAGATCATCACGAAGTATCTGGCGGGCGCCTCCGGTGGTACGAAGTTTCTGGTCCGTGCGGTGGAACGCTATCGCGCGCGCATGTCGATGTATTGGTCACTCTCCGTGGCTGCGCTGTTGCTGACGGCGATGGGCGTCTTTGCCTTCGTCCTGCGGCGCAAGAATCAGATCATCTCGCTTGCCCTTGTGCGGGCGCAGGAAGCCAACCGGGTGAAGTCGCAGTTTGTGGCGAACATGAGCCATGAGTTGCGCACGCCGATGAACGGCATCCTCGGCATGCTCGAACTGATGGGGTCGTCGCCGCTGAATGCTGAGCAGAGCGAGTACGTGCGCGCAGCCAGGGTATGCAGCGAATCGTTGCTGGGTGTCTTGAACGACATCCTGGAACTCTCGAAACTGCGTTCCGGCAAACCCGGTGTGGATACCGCGCGTTTTTCGATCGAGACGGTGATGGCCGAGGCCGTCACGCTGTGTGACCCGAGCCTGCAGGCAAAGCCAAACCTTCACATCGCAATCGATTTTGAAGTTGGTAGCCCAGTCTATTTCAATGGTGACGGAAAGAAGATCCGCCAGGTGCTGGGCAATCTGCTTACGAATGCCTGTAAGTTTACAGAAGAGGGCACGGTGCTGATCTCCGTTCGATACGAGGACCGTTGGTTGCGGCTTGCGGTGGTGGATTCGGGCATTGGCATCGCGAAGGAGAGCCAGGCCACCATCTTCGAAGAGTTTCAGCAAGCCGACTCAACGGACACCAGGAGATATGGCGGCGCCGGTCTGGGGCTCTCCTTAAGCAAGATCCTGGTGGAGGCCATGGGCGGTGAGATCGGGGTGATTTCGGAGCCGGGGAAAGGGTCGGAGTTCTGGTTCCGGATTCCCGCC
>JAEUQE010000309.1 GCA_016789785.1 Bryobacterales bacterium | reverse complement strand
GATTTCGGCACGCATGCGCATGTGGCGGAGGACGCGGCGTCGCTGCGCTTCTTTGATTACTGGCTGAAGGGCAGCGATGACGGGATCAGCAAGGAGCCTCCGGTAACACTCTACGTAATGGGGCGCAACGAATGGCGGCAGGAGAAGGAGTACCCGCTGGCGCGCACGCAGTATCGGAAGATGTACCTCCAGAGCGGAGGCAGAGCCAACAGCGACCGTGGCGATGGCGCGTTGTCGTGGGATCAACCGGCGGCAAATTCAAAGGTGGATACGTATCGCTACGATCCTGTAAATCCTGTCCCTTCGCTCGGCGGGAACAACTGCTGCGGCACACCGACCGTCGCGGGTCCTGTCGACCAGCGGCCAGTGGAAAGCCGGGGCGACGTGCTGGTGTACACATCGGAGTTTCTGAAGGAAGACCTGGAGGTGACGGGTCCGGTGAAGGTGGTACTGCATGCCTCCTCCGACGCGCCGGATACGGACTTCGTGGCGAAGCTGGTGGATGTGTTTCCCGATGGCCGCGCCATCAACGTAGCCGAGGGCATTGTACGCGCGCGATACCGTGACGGATTGGACAGGCCGAAGTTGATGGAGCCGGGCAAGGTCTATGAGATGGCCATCGACATGGTGGGCACGAGCAATGTGTTTCTCAAGGGGCATCGTGTGCGCGTGGACATCACGAGCAGCCACTTTCCGCAGTTCGACCGTAATCCAAACACGGGCGAGGCGTTTGGGATGTCGGCGAACATGAAGGTGGCTACGCAGACGATTCATCATGCGGGCGCGCGCGCGTCGCACGTGCTGCTGCCGGTGATTCCGGCGCGCTGAACGCGAGTGGAAGTCAGACCCGCGTGACGCGACCTGAAACGGCGGCTTCCTGCGCGGCGATGGTGACGAGGTTGGCGCGGTAGATGTCCTCGAAGGGGAGCATGGTCGGCTTGTTGTTGTAGACATGCTCGACGAAATCGAGGAACACCGATTGCTTCGGCGGCAGATCGCGGATGACCTCGGGCTTGCGGCCCTCCGCCATCAGGGTGACACCGGTGGCAGCCATGAATTCGAGGACGCCTTTGGTGCCGGCGAGGCGGAGACGGTCGTCACCGTGAGTGGATGCGGTTTCGGGACGGCAGTAGTCCATATGCAACGTCGCGACTCCGCCGTTGTCGAGGCGGAAGAGCGACCCCGTGGTGTTCTCCATCTCGCCAATGCCGGCAGGCGCGCCGATCTGTGCACGATAGGAGAAGGCTTCGGTCATCTCGCGGCGGCTGGTGAAGCGCATCAGGTCAATCATGTGGATGCCGATCCACGGGATGGTGCCTCCGAAGGTCGCCTGCTTCTTCATCCACTCCACACGATTGCCGGCTTTGTATGACTTCTGCGAGGTGATGTTGATGATCTCGCCGATCTCAGGAGCGTATTTGTGGAGCGCCAGATAGGACGAATCAAAACGCATGGGGAGAAGCGTACTCAGTTTGGTTCCGGCGGCGGCGAGCGACTTACGGATCTTGTCGAGGTCGGCGCGGGTGAGGGCAAGCGGCTTTTCGGCAATCACGTGGACTTTACGTTCGAGACACGCGAGGATGGCTTGCGCGCGGGGCCCGTTGGGATTGCAGACCGAGACCATGTCGAGCTTTTCAGCGTCGAGCATGCGGCGATAGTCCGTGTAGTGCTTTGCGGAGGCGAGGCGCGGATTCGACGCCAGTTGCTTCTTGACGGTCGCGGCATTGGGGTGCGCGATGGCGACGACTTCAATGTCGGGCAGTTGATCGAGCGGTTTGATGACTTCGCTGACGTGGCCTTCGAGATCGAGGAGTCCGAGCCGTACTTTGGAGGGGAGTTTGATGGCAGAAAGAGCTGAGGGGGCCAACGCAAGGCCCGCGAGAACACTGCGCCGCGTAGTTCGCATGCAGAGATTGTGACACAGCTTGCGTGGAAGCATGCGTGCGCTGAGTGCTCAGACCAGCAGATACCGGCGCCGCTTGGTGTCGTGGGGGCGTTGGCAAAGGCGGGGTAGCGGCGCATGCGGGTGGTTGCTCGTCCCCCTTCCCCTTGACACCGTATGTTGCCTACACTGGGGGGCGTGAAGATCGTGTCCTCATTCTTACTCACACTCTTTTTCGGAGCGGCCTTTTTATTCGGCGAAGTGGCACCGCCGGAAGTGGAACGCCTGCTCAAACGAATGGACAGCTCGCATCCGCGACTGTTTTTGAAGGCGGCCGGCGAGAAGGAACTGGTACGCAGCCTGGCGGCGGATCCCCTGCGAGCAAAGCTGCGGGGCGTGTTGCTGGCGCGAGCAGACCGGGTATTGGAAGAAACTCCGGTGGAGCGGGTGTTGGAAGGGCGCCGGTTGTTGGGCCAATCGCGACGGGCGTTGGGCCGGGTGTTGCATTTGGGATTGGCATGGAGACTGACCGGCGAGGCGAAGTACGCGTCGCGGGCGAAGCAGGAGATGCTGGCAGCCGCGAGGTTCACCGATTGGAATCCATCGCATTTCCTGGATGTGGCGGAGATGACCACGGCGCTGGGCACGGGCTATGACTGGTTCTACGCCGTGCTGAATGAAGGGGAGCGGGAGACGATTCGCACGGCGATCGTGGAGAAGGGGTTGAAGCCGAGCATCCAGGTGGACTCCTGGTCAAAGGCGAAGCACAACTGGAACCAGGTGTGTAACGGTGGGATGGTGATTGGTGCGCTGGCGGTGGCCGAAAGCGAGCCGGAATTGGCGACGCGGATGATCACGCGGGCGGTGAACACGGTACCGCTGGCGATGAAGGAGTATGATCCGGACGGCGCCTATCCGGAGGGACCCTCGTATTGGGGCTACGGTACGACATACAACGTGCTGCTACTATCGGCTTTGGAATCGGCGTTGGGCACCGACTTCGGGTTGGCAAAGGCGCCGGGCTTTCTGGCGACGGCGGATTACCTGCTGCACGTCTTCGGGCCGACGGGAGAGCCGTTTGCGTATTCAGATGCTGGCACTCGTCCGGTGGGTCTGGTGCCGGCAATGTTCTGGTTCGCGGCGAAGCGGGGAGCGCCGTATTTGTTGTGGCCGGAGTGGGCGAAGTGGGAGTCTCTGGGGGCTGAGGAGCAGGATCGGCGTGGGGACCGGATCGACGCTCTATTGCCGGTGTGGCTGGATCCGAAGCAGCAGAAGCCTTCGGCGCCGGCGGCGTTATCGTGGAGCGGGCGTGGCGCTACGCCTGTGGCAATGCATCGCACCGATTGGGGACGCGATGCGGTGTATGTGGGGATCAAAGGCGGGTCGCCCGCAACCAACCATGCGCACATGGATGTCGGCACATTCGTAATGGATGCCGATGGGGTGCGCTGGGCCGATGATCTGGGTATGCAGGATTACAATTCGCTGGAGTCGAAAGGGGTGCCGCTGTGGAGCAAGGGGCAGGATGCCGGGCGCTGGAAGGTGTTCCGGCTGGGCACGTCGGCGCACAGCGTGCTAATGGTGAACGGGCAGCAGCAGCGGTATGACAGCCAGGCTCCGCTGACACTGCACAAGCCGGGCCGCACGGTGGTGCATCTGACTGGGACGTACGCGGGGCTGCTGGCTCGATCCGATCGCGGAATTGCGCTGCGGCCGGACCGGACGGTGGTGGTGCAGGATGAGTTCGCGGCTCCGGCAGGTGCGGCAGCGGCGGTGCGGTGGGCGATGGTGACTCGGGCGGAGGTGACTTTGGATGGGCCTGGCGTGGCGACGCTGCGGCGCAATGGCAAGACGCTGCGGTTCGAGGTGGTTGAGCCTGCCGCTACGGACTTGCAGATCTACTCGACGGATCCGCCTGCGGCCACCGACGCTCCGAATCCGGGGACGCGGCTGCTGGGATTCATGGTGAAGCTGCCCGCGGGCGAGGCTTCGCGGGTGGTGGTGCGGATGATACCGGAGTCGGCGAAGGCAGCGGCGTTCACGCCAGCGGGCCTGGCGCGCTGGTAACGGCGCGCTTCTAAGTTGCAAGTAGGTGCAGTCAAAGAACGCTTCGGTGCGGGCCTGGACGAGTATGGGGACGATACCCGCCCGGCGAGAGAGTCCATCCCACATTTTTCCCCGGACGCCAACGGTAGGACAGCAGCCTTCAAAGCGGTGAATGCCGTTCGAATGCATCGAGGAAATCGGGCCAGCGATCCCGCCTCCGCGTGTCACCCGCCTGGGTTACAAGTCGCCGAGCAGGATCCGCAACATCCGCCGTAGCGGCTCCGCGGCGCCCCACAACAACTGGTCGCCAATGGTATAGGCTCCGACATATTCAGACCCCATGGCCATCTTTCGAATCCGCCCCACCGGCGTGATCAGCGTTCCTGTGACGGCCACGGGCGTCAACCCCTGGATGGTTGCCTCGCGCGTGTTGGGAATCACCTTCACCCATTCGTGATCGGCCGCGATCATGGCTTCGATATCGGCAACCGGCACGTCTTTTCTCAATTTGAACGTTAGCGCCTGGCTGTGGCAGCGCATGGCGCCGACGCGCACGCAGAAGCCGTCCACTGGTACGGCCGGCGCCTCGAAGCCCGGGCCCTGGCCGAGGATCTTGTTCGTCTCCGCCATACCCTTCCATTCCTCGCGCGATACGCCGTTGCCCAGATCCTTATCAATCCAGGGAATCAGCGACCCGCCCAGCGGCACCCCGAAGTTCTCCACCTCGGCACCCGTCATGGCCCGCTGCCGCATGATGATCTTGCGGTCAATTTCGAGGATGGCGGACTTCGGATCGGCCAGCAGATCCTTCACTTCGGCGAACAGCGTTCCGTATTGCGTCAGCAACTCGCGCATGTGCTTGGCGCCGCCGCCCGAGGCCGCCTGGTAGGTCTGTGTGCTCATCCATTCCACCAGGCCCGCCTTGTAGAGCGCGCCCACGCCCATCAACATGCAGCTCACGGTGCAGTTGCCGCCGATCCAGTTCTTGCCGCCCTTGGCGAGAGCCCGGTCAATGACAGGCCGATTCACTGGATCGAGAATGATGACGGCATCGGTGGCCATGCGGAGGGTGGAGGCGGCGTCAATCCAGTGCCCGCCCCAACCGCCGGTTCGCAGCTTTCCGAAGACCTCAGAGGTGTAATCGCCGCCTTGTGTGGAGATGAGGATATCGCAGGCGCTCAACTGCTTGAGGTCAAATGCATCGAGTAGCGTTTTCTCGCCGCCGCCGAACTTCGGGGCTTTTCCGCCGGCGTTACTGGTACTGAAAAAAACCGGCTCGATGGCGGCAAAGTCGTTCTCCGCCTGCATACGGTCCATGAGGACGGAGCCAACCATGCCCCGCCACCCGATGAACCCTACTGACTTTCTGGACATACGTTTATGATACCGGGTCGTGCAGGACGACCCAAGCGGATGAACCGTGCGGAGGGGTGCTGGGCCGCCGCTGCCATTCGGTCATCCGCCACTCCCAGCGTGATGGGTGGCAGGCGCCCCATGGATCGCGAAGGCTCTTTCTGGTCCCAGACGCGACCCTCCACCAATTCACACGATCCCCTCACCCGATCACCATAGCCGTGCGGGATCTGTTAGTGCCGCAAGCGGGCCACGGCTTCGGCCACCGCCCTCACCACATCGTCGACCTCAGCCGCTGTCGTCGTTCGCCCCGTGGAGAAGCGCACCGTTCCCTTGGCCCAATTGTCAGGCAAGCGCATGGCCCGCAGCACGTGCGAAATCCGGGCCTCGCCGGAATGGCATGCCGCGCCCGCCGACGCGGCAACGGAATCGCCGATCTCCCTCAGGAGGGCATCCGCCTCCACGCCTTCGAAGCTCACGCTCGCGGTATTGGGCAGCCGCACGCAGCCCTCTTCGGAGCCGTTGACGCGGACGCGTTGGATCCGTGTACAAAGCCCCTGCTCCAGGCGGTCGCGTGTCGCCTGAAGGTGTGCCATGTTCTTCGCCAGATCCCGCCGCGCGATCTCGCACGCCTTCCCAAGGCCCACGATCTGCACCACGTTCTCGGTACCGGCGCGATGCCCCGCTTCCTGGCCCGCGCCCAACATCCAACTCTCGATCGGGGTCCCCGGCCGAACATACAACGCTCCCACGCCCTTTGGCGCATAGAGTTTGTGTCCCGCCAGACTTACTAAGTCAGCTCCAGACTGAGTAACATCCAAGGGGAGCTTTCCGGCCGACTGTGCCGCGTCGGTGTGAAAAACGACATTCCGCCGCCGCGCGATGCGAGCGATCTCCTCCACGGGTTGCACCACGCCGGTCTCGTTGTTGGCGTGCATCACGGTGATCAGAACGGTTTCTGGACGGATCGCGCGGTCCACGTCCTCCGCACGCACACGGCATTGTCCGTCCACGGGCAAGTAAGTCACCTCGCAGCCATCCTGTTGCAGCCTCGCGCAGACGGCGGTCACTGCCGGGTGCTCGATCTCCGTCGTGATGATGTGACGGCCCCGGCTGCGTTGCGCGCGCATGACACCTTCGATCGCCGTGTTGTTGGACTCGGTGCCGCCACTGGTGAACCAGATCGCCGCAGGTGAGCAGTTGAGCAGAGCCGCCACGTGTGCCCGCGCGATCGCCACCGCTTCCCGAGGGACGCGCCCATACCAGTGGGCGCTGGATGGGTTACCGAAGTGCTCTTCCAGAAAAGGCCTCATCGCTTCCACGACTTCGGGCGAGTGTGGAGTCGTCGCGTTGTAGTCAAGATAGATGGGCTGCGTCTGCTCACGGGAAGCTGGCATATTCGCCATGTTACTGGATCCGGCCCGTGCGCACGAAACTATCGCGCGACCAGCCGCACTGGCCCAAATAGACCTGAATTCAGCAACTCCGCCTCTCCCCAGACCTTCCCACCCGAGTTCGTGATGTTCGTTCGTGTGCGACGCGTTCCCGGCGCCAGAGTGGCATCACCCACCAGACGGTTATGCCAGGTGTTGATCACTTCCACCACCAGTTCATTCGTCCCTTCGCGGAGCGCTTTCGTCGCGTCTACTTCGAAGGGAGGCGTCCACACGACGCCAAGGGGCTGCCCGTTCAGCCACACCTCGCCGATCGCCCAGAGTGTGCCAAGATCGAGGTGAACCTTGCGCGACTTCCAGTTCGCGGGCATGTGGAAACTCGTCCGATACTTCGCCGAGCCTGCGAAGTGCCGGATCTCCGGATTCTGGTGCTGTGTCCAGGAGACGAGCGAGGGCATCGCAACCGCTGCGGGTCCGCGCTCAAAATCGACACTCCAAGGTCCACTGACCGGCACCGAGTCCGGGCTCGCAGTCTGGACGGAAGTTCTCCTGGCTGGAGCCGAGGCGGCAGGACGGCGGAAGACCACAAATACAGACCCATGCGGCGCCAGGTTCAGATCCACCTCCGTTCCCCGCCCCGTGGTGGACCATGCTTCCGCGTTCTGCATGCGTCCCGAGACGGGATCCCAAAGCTCGGGCTGCCGGCCAGTGACGCGAAACACCGCCTTCGATGCAAGCGGCTTCCGTTGCGTGTTGCGCACGAAGTAGAGATCCGCCGTACCGTCCCGGCGGTGCGTGAAGTCGAGCGCTTCATGCCCCGCGAAATCGGGCCCGATCTTCATCTCACTCAGCACCTCGGCCGGCGTGCGGCCCCAATAGACACGCCCCTTGCCGTGCGCGCGGGAGGTCCTTGCCTTGCCATCGAGATCGCCCCAGAGCCGCGCCGCAAGCTTGCGCACGCGATCTTCGCTCGCGGGATAGCCCTCCAGCCCAGCGGCACGCCGTGGCTTCGGACCAATCAGCGTACCGCCCGCCGCAACCAGTTGCTCCACCTTCTCAAGAACCGCGGGATGCGCATCGTCCTGATCGGGCCACACCAGAACCGAATAGTTCGTTCCGTCCGGCAGCACAAAGCGTCCGTCGCGAACCGTCAGGCGGTTGAGGATCACATCGGAGTTTGTGAAGTCATAGTCGAACCCGCGTCCCAATCCCGGCTGCGGAGTGCGCGGCGGGACGAACTTGAAGCCACCGTCGCCGTAGTAGTAGAGCACGTCGCCGACGAACTTGCCGCGCTGGAGCAGGAATGAGGATCGCGACAGATAGTCAATGAAAGGCCGGATCTTGGGCCACCATGTCACATTCCGGTTGATGTGGGTTCCAGCGCCATAGACCCATCCGGGCTGGCCGGAATCCGGTGGCGCGTGCGACCAGGTGTGCCACACGATGTGGTTTGCGCCCTCGCAGAAAACTCGGTCGGCGCTGTCCTTCAGATCGCCCGGTCCCTCGTACCAATGATGCGAGGACGTGAACGATTCCATGTGGATGCGCGGCTTGCCGTAGAGATGGCCGGCGGACGCAGTCTCCTTCACC
>JAEUQE010000308.1 GCA_016789785.1 Bryobacterales bacterium | reverse complement strand
GTGGCGCTGTTGACCGGGTCACTGTCGGCGCGCGAGAAGTCCAAGCTCAAGGAACTGTTTCAAGCGGGTCTGGTGCAGATCGCGATCGGTACGCATGCGCTCCTGGAAGAGGATGTCAGCTTCAAGAAATTGGGACTCGCCATCATTGACGAACAACATCGTTTCGGCGTGATCCAGCGTCTGCAATTGATGGAGAAGGGACTGCATCCCGACATCCTGGTGATGACGGCGACGCCGATTCCCCGCACGTTGACCATGACCGCGTATGGGGATCTCGACGTCTCAGTGATCGACGAACTGCCGCCGGGACGCAAGCCCATTGTGACGCGGCACGTGCACGAGGATCGCATCGAGCAGGTGTGGAGCTTCGTGAAGCGCGAGATCGAGGCAGGCCATCAGGCCTACGTGGTCTATCCGGTGATCGAAGAGTCAGAGACCGCGGCGCTGAAGGCAGCCGAAAAGATGCACAAACATCTTTCGGAGATTGTGTTTCCCGAGTTGCGGATCGGTCTGTTGCATGGCCGCATGTCCGCGGACGACAAAGAATCCGTGATGCGGCAGTTCAAGGCGGGAGACCTGCATGTTCTCGTTTCGACTACGGTGATCGAAGTCGGCGTGGACGTGCCGAACGCAAGCATCATGGTGATCGAGCAGGCGGAACGTTTTGGTCTGGCGCAGTTGCATCAACTGCGAGGGCGTGTCGGCCGCGGCGCCGCGCAGAGCTACTGTGTACTGGTGACGGGCAAGCTCAACGACATCGGCAAGGAGCGTATCCGCACCATGACGGATTCCAACGATGGCTTCTTCATCGCGGAGATGGACTTGAAACTGCGTGGCCCAGGCGAGTTCTTCGGAACGAAGCAATCGGGAATGCCCGGGTTGCGCATTGCGAATCTCATGCGGGATCAGGAGTTGCTGAATCTTGCGCGGCGGGAGGCGATGAGTTTTCTCGATGAGCCGCCCTCGGAGGCAGATCGCGAGCAGGTCGTGGTTTACCTGCGGGATCATTGGAATCGCCGCTTTGGATTGGCGAGGGTGGGATAAGCGATGCGAGTGATTGCGGGAGAGTTTCGCAGCCGGCGCTTGAAGGCGGTACCCGGGTTCGACACAAGGCCTACGCCGGACCGTCTGCGCGAGGCGCTTTTCAACGTGCTTCAGTCACGGATCGAAGGCTGCGTGTTTCTTGATGCGTATGCCGGAACGGGAGCGGTGGGCATTGAAGCGGTCAGCCGCGGCGCCGCGCAAGCGATTCTCATCGAGAAGTCGCGCGACGCGATGGAGATCATTGAAGAGAACGTGAAGTCGTTGGGCATTGAAGCGAAGTGCCGTGTGCTGCGCGGCTCTGCGCAGTTGCTGTTGCCGCGGCATCCGGCGGACATCGTGTTCCTCGATCCTCCGTATGATCACCCGAAAGAGTACGAGATCTGCCTGCAAATCCTCGGCGACACCGCTCCATCGCTGGTGGTCGTACAGCATCATCCGAAGCAGTTACTTCCGGAATCACCGGGTGCGATCACGCGATATCGCACGTTGACGCAAGGCGATAACGCGCTCAGCTTCTATCAGACGGATGACGGCCGCAACGAACACTACCAAAGCTGATCGAGCCAGCGCATCGCGTGCCAGATGGATTCGGGCGTTGGCGAGTGACCCTTGTGGTGATTGAAGTAGCCGATGTTCTCCGGCTTCTCCTGTACCCGGTAAACGGCACGAGCGGCGTTGATGTAGTGCCAGCTTTGCGGGCCATCGTACTCATCGCCGCCAATCAGCAGAAAAGGGCGGGGTGCGATCAGTGCAATCAGTTCGTGCTGATCCGTTCCGGCGGGGAACTTCCCCAACGCTTCGCCGAGATACCAGTAGTCGTCATAGTTCGACATCTGGAAGCCGATGCCGCCTTCCGAAAACACGACCGATTGGAAGCGCGTATCCATCGCCGCCGCGTACAACGCCATCTTCGCTCCGAGTGAATGTCCAATGATGCCGATGCGCGTGCGGTCCATCTCCGGACGTGTCTCGATGTAGTCGAGCAGACGTTGCGCATCCCACACCCACTTGCCCAATCCGGTCCATTCCGGATGGCGCAGCTTCAGATTGGCGACAGCTTCGTCGTAGCGCTCCGCGTAGCTCTCACCGAACCAGCGGATCGCCACCGCGATGAAGCCGCGCTGCACGGCGAGTTGCGCATAGGCTCGAACACCACCGGCCATGAAACTGCGCCCGCCCATGTTCTCGCCCGCTGGAGTGTCGACGTCGTAGTAGGGGACCACGATGACCGGGCGCGGGGTCTTGGAGTCGCCCTCGGGTAGCATGACGTAAATCTTCTCCCATGCATCGGGCTCGGTACGCAGCAGCATCAGTTGGCCGGTGTAGTTACGCTCACGGTGTTCGGAGAGTAGCTTCACTTCGGGTTTGTGAGGTGTGAGCTTCGTGGATCCCAGCAGCCGCGACCATTTCTCGCGGAGCGCCGCGAGGCCGGCGCGCTCGGTGGGTAGCGGCGTCAGACCGCCGGTGGACGTTTCGTAGCCGGCGGGCGGTTGATTGTACACGGCACGATCGAGCACCGGCGGCTTGGGCCGCGGGCTTACGGTTCGGACCACGCGGAATCCGGTGTACCGGCCGCGATGCTCGGGGTCGACGGAGGAGCGATAGCCGCGAGCCCATTGCGTCCGCGTGCTGACGAAGGAGCCGCCCCGGATGATCTTCGTCAAGCCGAGTGTGCCCTGCAACGGAACGTTCGTGGCGGGGTTGAACGTGTCGTCCGTCCACTCCCACACGTTGCCCATCATGTCGAAGATGCCCAGGGCATTCGGCTTGGTCCGTCCGGCCTCGCGGGTGCCAGTGTCGCGTACAAGCCTGGCGAGATCCTCGGCGCTCTTGGTGCTGTTGAGCCCGAGATGGGAGGAGGCGAGATCGGACCCGGCGGCGGCGTCGTCCCACTCGGCATCAGAGGGCAGACGGTAACCGTTGCGTGTACGGTCACAGCGGCCCGTGGAGAGATCGTAGCAGGGCTCCAGTTTCTCGGCGATGCTGCGCAGGTTGCAGTAGCGGATCGCGTCCCACCAGCTTACGTTCTCTACCGGCCGGCGTGGACCTGGATACGCGGAGGGATTGTGTCCCGCAATGCGCTGATAGTCCGCCTGTGTGATCTCGGTCGCGCTGATGAGGAACTCGGGCGTCTGCACGAGGATCTTGATGGCGGTCTCCGTTTCCACAACTTCCTTCGAAGATGCGGGCAAACGGATCATGGCCGCGGTGGGATCGAGGGTCTGGCCCCCAAGCAGGGCGCAAGTGAGCAGGCTCAGGGCGAGGCGAGAGAAGAATGTCGGGATCACTCCCGCAGTCTATCCGCGTTGTTTGCGGGCGCGCAACAGGATCGCAGCGAGGCCGGCGAAGGCCGTGAAATAGGTGCCGGGCTCGGGGACATCCGCAATGGCGCCGTTGATCCAACTGGTGTAGTTCGAAACGCGGGTGTCTCCGAAACGCTCGCCGAAGGTGCCGTTGATCACCGTATCGATGTCAGGCGGTGACTGACAAGTGGTGTCGCTGGGGTTCGCCACCACGCAACTGATGAAGGAGTGAATTCCGGCGATCTGGCCGCCGATGAAGGTCGGGCCTCCGGAGTCGCCGCGATAGGTACTCACTTCCAGGTTTCCACGGCCCGTTCCGCCGAGCGAGTTCTGCGCGCTCAGGCCATTGTCGAAATCGAAAAGGAGGATGTTTCCATTGAGGATCTGGTCGATCTCGTTTTCTCCCTGCCGCCGCCCGTTTCCGGAACTGCCACCGTTACCGCCCGTCGCGCCCGTACCTTCACGGCCCCAACCAGCGACGATTCCGACCTGACCCAACTCGGTCGAATTGGTGAAGATCGGATAGCGGTCAATACTGGCATCCACGGTCAGCCCGAGGTAGATGATGGCAATATCGAAGCCCGCAAGAATGTTGGCGTTGTCAAAGCTGGGATGAAAGAGGATGTTGGTGGAGGCGTAGTTTAACGTACCCAACCCCGTTTCAAAACGTGCGGTTGCGGCAGTGGGACCCGTGGCGTTTATCACGCAGTGGGCAGCAGTGAGAATATGCTGGCCGGTGCCAAGGAGCGCACCACTGCAGGCGCCGCCCCCAGCGATGGACAGGAACGAAACGCCTGTCGCCGGCGACTGATAGAGCGGATCGTTCGGATTGGCGCCGGTTACCACGATGGCGTCCGCGCGGAAAGCGCAGCCTAAGAGAACGAGAGCGGCCAGTGCACTACGAAACATTCGAACGGGTTCCTCCTAGTTGGATCGTTTCAGTATAATCGGCTTCGAAGGCTATTACCATTACCCCTTCGGGCTAGATTCCGTGATCATCCTGGCATCCCAATCTCCTCGGAGACAGCAACTCCTTCAAAACGCGGGCTACGCGTTCTCGGTACGAACCAGCGGGGTTGTGGAGGAACAGCAACCTGGCGAGTCACCCAGAGACTATGTTTCGCGGCTGGCCCGGGAGAAGGCTTTCGCTGTCCCCATGCAGCCGGGAGAGTTGATTCTGGCGGCGGATACCGAGGTGGTGCTCGACGGAACGGTGTTCGGCAAACCGGCGGATTTCGCGCATGCCGGGGAAATGCTGAAGCTCCTCTCGGGCCGCGAGCACCTGGTACTGAGCGGCATCTGCCTGCGGACGACCGAGCGGACGGTGGTGGATGTCGCGGAAACGAAGGTAGTGTTCCGGCGGCTGGGGAGCGACGAGATCCTGGAGTATGTCAGGTCGGGGGAGCCAATGGACAAAGCCGGCGGGTATGCCATCCAGGGCCGGGCTTCGCGCTTCGTGGAGCGGATTGAAGGTTGCTTCTTCAATGTGGTGGGACTACCTGTGGAGTTGGTGGACCGGCACCTGCGGGCACTGGGGATCCAGCCCGGGGATGGGGCGCTGGCGAGAGGGCAGGATCGGGATTGAGCGGCCTTGTTCAGGCCGTGTCCTGGGTCCAACCCCGGTTGACGCCAGGAAAAACCTGCTCATACAATGGAAGGGTCGAATACGAAAGGGAGGCCCAATGAGATCGATTGGTCCTATGGAGCTAGTCCTGATCCTGGCTGTCGCTCTGCTGATGTTTGGCGGTCGCAAGATCCCAGAGGTGGCAAAGGGACTGGGTGAGGGCATCCGTAACTTTAAGAACGCTCTCAAGAGCGAGGAAAAAACCGAAGAAAAGAAGCAGGCATAGCGCTTCCCTGGGCTGCCCGCAAGTTGTGGCGGCGCATCGATTCGGATCTATCTAAGGAAATCGAAAACCCCGCGAGAGGCTTCTCCGCGGGGTTTCGTGTTCTTGTGCCGGTTGACTCCGGCGGCTCTGTCTGGAATCCAGCCGTTACTTCTTCTTCGGCGGCACGATTGCGTCTTTCACCGCTTTCGCGACGCGGAACTTTACCACCTTCTTGGCTGGGATCTTGATCTGCTCGCCCGTGGAGGGGTTGCGGCCCATGCGAGCCTTGCGCTCCTGACGAACAAGTTTGCCGACGCCGGGAAGTACGAACTGACCCGTCTTCTTCGTCTCGCGGACAGCGATGGAAGCATACGTTTCGAGCATCGCCTTTGCGATCTTGTTCGTTACTTCACAAGTTTCGGCGAGTTCCTTGATCAACTGAGATTGCGTCATGCGATCGGCCATGTGTATTTACGATCCTCCCAAAATGAACATGCTAGGTCTTCATCATCGTGTGGCACCACCTTTTCCAGACAGGCACAGCCCTGCCGGAAAACGCGGCACCTGGCAGGGAAACCGGCGTTTCCGTGCCCAACGCATCCTCATGATAAGGAATCCACGGAACGATGTAAAGGGGGAAATCGCAAAAAAGCCTGAAAAATGGCGGTTTCGTGCACTGAGGGTGCTTCAGAGGCCCATTTTTCGGGCCTCCCGCGATAAAACATTTCGATCCTATCCTGTTTTGGCCACCCGGTAGGCCGGGACTCGCTTCCCTGGCCCGCTATCGGTGGCAACGTTGAATCGCGGGCTGGACGTCATGGGCTCGGGCCTCCATCCCTCGGGAATCGGGCTTCGTTGTGGGGCTTCCACGATACGCGCTCCATCCAGCAGCACACATGCGTCCTGAAACGGGTCCGCAAGACGGTTCTTGATCGACGAAAAGCGGATTTCGTTCCCTTCCCGCCGGACCCGAAGGCGAATGGCGGAGTGCAGGCCCAACGCCCGGCCGGCCGAAGAAGTCTCCGGCATACCGGGGCGCAAACGGCTTCGCATCTGATTCACCGCCACGAGGGCGGTACACGCACGTTCGGCAATGTGGCGTAGCTTACGCAAGGTGCGAGTGACCAGTTCGGTGTGCGCATCGAGTTGGCCGTCGTCGGCAAAGGGGAGTTCCTCCGAATCGGGAGCGAGAGCGGCAATCGAATCGATCACCAGCAGGTCGACCGTGAAGGTACGCATCAGCGACTCGGCCATGGCCAGGGCTTGGCTGCCATTGTCGGGTTGCACCAGCACCAAATCCTCAAGGTGTACGCCGCACAACCCCGCCCACTTGGCGTCGAACTTACGCTCGGCGTCCACATATACCGCGGTATGGGCGCATCGCTGTGCCGCGGCAATCCAGTTCAGGGCAATCGTAGTCTTGCCACAATCGGCGGGCCCGTACAGTTCCGTGAGGTGCCGGCGCGGAAGGCCGCCACCCATCATTGCATCCACGGCCGGAATGCCGGTGGAGATGGTGCTCAGTGTTGCGATCAAAAAGAAAACTCCCGTGCAACTAGTGGCCCCAGGTGCACGGGAGTCTCAATTTTTTTTGCTGCACAGTGGAGCGCAACGCGCCCCGCCTTGGACTACAGACCCTTCTTTGCCAGGTAACCAACGAGGTCGACCACGCGCATCGAGTAGCCCCACTCGTTGTCGTACCAGGTAACAATCTTGAGCAGATTGCCGCCCAGCACCTTGGTCAACTGCGAGTCAACGATGGAACTGTTGGGATTCTGCATCATGTCGCTGGAAACGACCGGATCCGTGGTGTAGGCGAGAATGCCCTTCAGCGGCCCTTCGGCGGCGGCCTTCAAGGCCTCATTGACTTCTTCGGCAGTGCACGGTTTCGCGGTTTCGCACACGAAGTCGACCACCGAAACGTTGGGGGTCGGCACGCGCATCGCGTAGCCATCCAGCTTGCCCTTCAGTTCCGGCATCACCAGGCCGATAGCCTTGGCGGCGCCAGTGGTGGTGGGGATCATATTCATCGCGGCGGCACGGGCGCGGCGCAGATCCTTGTGCGGGAAATCGAGCACGTTCTGATCGTTGGTGTAGCTGTGAATGGTGGTCATGGACCCCTTCACGATGCCGAATTTCTCGTGCAGAACCTTCACGACGGGAGCGAGGCAGTTTGTGGTGCACGACGCATTCGAGACCACATTGTGCTTGGCCGGATCATAGACTCCCTCATTGACGCCGAGCACGATGGTGACGTCTTCGTTCTTGGCTGGGGCCGAAATGATCACCTTCTTCACCGAACCGCGCAGATGCTTGGCGGCCATCGGCCCGTCGGTGAATTTGCCTGTGGACTCAATCACAACGTCCACGCCGAGTGACGGCCAGTCGATCTCGGCGGGATCCTTGGTTGCGAAAACTTTGATGTCATGACGGCCGACCTGAATGCTGTCGACGTCATGCTTCACTTCTTCCTTCAGAGGTCCGAGGATGGAGTCGTACTTGAGCAAGTGCGACAGCGTCTTGACGTCTGTCAGATCGTTGGCTGCGACGAATTGAATGTCCGGGTTGTTCAAGCCTGCCCGAACCACATTACGGCCGATACGGCCGAATCCGTTGATACCTACTTTGATCGCCATAGTGATTTGAATTGACTCCGTACTGTTCGCTGGTACTGAAACCGGGCGTTTCAACGAACGCCCGCGCCTTTCCGTGTACCGATATTAAGCCAGGCTCCAACGTGCGAGCCAGTCTCTTATGGAGACCTTTCATTCTATCAGATCGGGGCTCTCCCAAAACGCTGCGAAAGCGCGTAGAATCTTGACTGATGCGGACTTCCATTGCATTCCTATTACTCGCTTGCGGGGCGCTTACGGCAATCTCGAACGCAGCTCCACAGAAGGCCCTGATCGTCGACGGGCAGAACAACCATCAATGGCAACTCACCACGCCCGTACTGAAGAAAGCTCTCGAAGATACGGGGATGTTCACGGTCGATGTCGCGACCAGCCCGCCGAAGGGCGCGGACATCAGCGGCTTTCAACCCGAGTTCCGAAAGTACGATGTCGTGATCTCGAACTATTCGGATTTCGGAGGAGGAAGCGTGTGGCCTCCGGTGACACAGAAGGCGTTTGAGGACTTCGTGCGCGGTGG
>JAEUQE010000307.1 GCA_016789785.1 Bryobacterales bacterium | reverse complement strand
ATCGTCCACCGGGGCAGCATAGCACCATACGCCGCGGAAAAAGTCACCAGCGAGACGGTGCGAAAAACTACTGGCGACGATGAGAGAATCCGCCTTCGCCGTTGCGCCTGCCTGATCGGAGGCAAAAACAGATGGCACACAAAGTAGTCAACTACAACGTAACCAAGACGGTGGGACCCAACTGCGCGAATCAGCCGGACGATGTCCTTCTGGTACGCTTTCTGCTGCGGCGATGCAACCAGGCGCCTACCGTCAAGGGGCCCTACACGAATCTGCCGCTACACACCGGCTTCGACAACGAACTCGGCGAAGCGATCCGGCACTTTCAGAAGCTGTTAGTCAGCCGGGGGAGGCCTTGCTCCGTGGACGGAAAGGTGAGCCGGGCGCCCAAGGGTGACGGTTTCTACACGATCAACCTGCTGTACGCAACTTACTGTAACCACTTCACCACTTACAAAGGGCACATTGAGTCCGACCCGGAGTGTCCGAGGGCGCTGGCCGGGCTTGAGGAGTGGGCGGGCTACCTGTAAACCGGTGGCGGTTGATGCACAATAGTCCTTATGCTTTTGGATTTCTCGGGCAAGACCGCCGTGGTGACCGGTGGTGCGAACGGTATCGGTGCGGCGACGGCGAGGCAACTGGCAGCATCTGGCGCGCGCGTGGTGATTCTCGATCGTGAGGATGCCTCGGCGCTGGCGGCGGAGTTGGGCGGGTCGGCGGTACGTGCCGACGTGAGTGAGCGCGCCTCCATTGAGGCGGCGCTCGATGCCAGTGGCGTACCGGATGTGTTGGTGATCAATGCGGGCACGGTGCTACCGGCCGACCTCAACGACACCACCGAGGAGAGCTGGCGGCGGACGATCGAGATCAACCTCACCGGCGCGTTCTTCACGCTGCAGGCGGCAGCGGCCCGAATGAAGCCGCGGCGCTCGGGCTCCATTGTCCTGACCGCGTCGACCAACTCCTATGACGGAGAGGCGTCGCTGATTTCGTACAACGCCTCGAAGGCCGGCCTGCTCGGCATCCTGCACACGGCGGCGAATGAACTGGGACCTTACGGCATTCGCATCAATGCGGTGTGCCCCGGTTTGATCCGCACGCGGCTCACGGAGTCGCACTTCTCGCAGCCTGCCATTCTGAAGGACTACTTCCGGGCAATTCCCATGGGGCGAGGCGGGATGCCGAACGAGGTCGCCCAGGCCATTGTCTTTCTCGCTTCGAATGCCGCATCGTTCATCACTGGCGCGACATTGCTGGTCGACGGCGGTCAAATGGCGGGCAAGTTCGGCACCTGGAATGAGACGAACGCCGAGTTCGATACCGATCACTGGCGCTTGCGATAGGCGGGCGGTGGAGCGCCGCGCCATCCGCGGCCGGATTCGCCGATAATTGAGAGAGACCCATGAAGATCCAATTCGATGCCACCAATCTGCACGCCTCCATGGTGGGCGAGCATGGCCTTGCGCCTTCCGAAATCAAGAGCAACCTGCCCGCGGCGAAGGCTGCCCTGGCACAGTTTCACCAATCCGTGAAGGATGGCAAGTACGGCTTTCCACACCTGCCGTTTCAGGCGAAGGAGCATCGGGACATTCTGGCCTACGCGACCGAAGTGAAAGGCACCTATGACACGGTGTGCCTGGTCGGGATTGGCGGAAGCGCGCTCGGAGCATGGGCGCTCGATTGCGGATTGCGAGGGCCACATCCCGTGCAGAAGGCCTTCTCGGCCAAGAATCCCCGTCTTGTGATTCTCGACAATGTGGACCCGTCCTTTGTGCTGGCCGCGCTGGAGTCGATGAATCCGCGCAAGACGCTGGTGGTGGTGGCCGCGAAATCAGGCGCCACCGCGGAGACCGTTGCCGCGTTCTTACACGTGAAGGATTGGCTGACGCGCGCCCTGGGCAAGAAGGCGAATCAGCGCATTGTTGCGGTGACGTCGGAGAGCCGCGGGGATCTGAAGGCGCTGGCGACGCAGGATGGCTATCGCACGTTCCACTTGTGGGAGAACGTGGGAGGGCGATTCAGCGTGCTTTCGGCGATCGGTCTCGTGCCGGCGGCGCTCGCGGGCCTCGACATTAAGAAGCTGTGCAAAGGCGCCGCTACGATGACGAAGCAGTGTTGGAGTCCGGACCTGGAGAAGAACCTCGCGTTGAAGGCGGCTAGCTATCACCACTTGATGCTCACTTTCCGGCGTAAGTCGATCCAGGTGGCATTTCCTTACTCGAACCGTTTGTGGGGCCTCGCGTTCTGGTTCCGTCAACTCTGGGCCGAGTCTCTGGGGAAGCGTAAGAACCGCGCAGGCGACGTGGTGCATGTTGGACAAACGCCCGTGGCTGCCCTCGGGTCCACCGACCAGCATTCGCAGGTGCAACTCTACATGGAAGGCCCGAATGACAAGGTCTTCACGTTCTGGGGCGTGGAGAAGTTTGACGACGCGGGCCGCATTCCGAAGATTAAGACCGGATTTTCGGCGATGGACTATCTCGGCGGGCAGACCCTGGCGAAGCTGATCAACGCGGAGCGAGTGTCGACGGCGGCTGCTCTGACCGCGGCGCACCGCCCGAATTGCACATTCCTGCTCGATCGCGTGGACGCGGAACATCTCGGCGCGTTCCTGCAGTTGATGGAGTTCGAAACTGCATTCATGGGAGAGCTGCTCAACATCGACGCATTTGATCAGGAGGGCGTGGAGTTGGGGAAGAAGTTCACGTTCGGCCTGATGGGCCGGCGCGGATTCGAGAGTTTCCGCGACGAGTTCCGGGCCTACGAAAAGAAGCAAAACGGCAAGTAATCCCACTTACCCAGTTACTCCAGATCGAGCGCTTGGCGGAGCAACGCCGCCTTGTCCCGGCTCACGGTGATCTCCGTGCCGGCTCTGTCCTTGAGGCGAACCAGGAGCCTTCCGGCCAGCCAGCGGCTTACCCGTTCGACGAAACGCAGGTTCACAATGGAGGACCGGTGGACGCGGAGGAACTCGGTGGGATCAAGCCGGGATTCCAACTCGGCCAGGGTAAGGTCGATGAGGAACTCGCCACGTCCGGTGCACGCGAACGTGTAGCGGTCTTTCGCCATGAAATGCGTCACCTCGGCGACGTCAATCAATGTGATGTGCTCTCCCCGGGTGGTGGAAACGCGGCGCAGATACTTCGGCGGCGCGAGCGACCTCAGGAGTTCGGCTATCGGCGGGAATTGCGTTCGGGCGGCGAGACGATCCAGTGCCTCGTTCAGCCGCTCCCTGCTCACGGGCTTGAGTAAGTAGTCCACCGAGTTGACTTCGAAGGCCCGTACAGCGTGATGGTCATAGGCTGTCGTGAAGACCACTTGAGGCGGCTGGGGCAGCACAGCGAGTAATTGAAATCCGTCAATTTCCGGCATGTGTATGTCGAGAAACAGTACGTCCGGTGCAAGAAACCGGATCTCCTCAATGGCGGCGGCGGGATCCGTGGTGTGACCGGCGATCTCTACACGGCCCGTCTCGCGCAAGAGGCGCAACATGCTGGCCAGTGCAAGCTCCTCGTCATCAACTACGTAACATCGCGGAGGGTGTGGCATCTGTTGGCGGCTCCTGATGAGTAAGTGGCACCCGGAATTCGACGGCGACGCCGGGTGTGCGGGGCCGAATGGAAAGTGTGGCCGGGGCGCCGTAGAGTAACGTCAGCCGTTCCCGTAACAGATCCAGGCCATGGCCCGGTAAGAGAGCGGATTCCTTGAAGCCGGAGCCGTCATCTTCCACGCGGACTACCACCGCACCTCCCTCGTCGTGCGCGTAAATTGCGACACGGCCGCCCGCGCGCCTGGCCGAAATCGAGTGTTTGATCGCGTTCTCTGCCAGTGTCAGGATGCTCAGCGAAGGAATGCTGGCCATTTCGGTGCCCGCAGCGACCCGCTGCTCCCAGTTGAGGCGCGAGCCAAGGCGCGTTTTCTCGATGGCAAGGTACGCGGACACCATGCGCATCTCCTCCTCGAGAGGCACGGTCACTGCCCGGTTGGCATCAAGCGAAAAACGGAGTAGTTCGGCGAACCGTTGTAGGATTTCGTCGGCCTGAGCCACATCCTGATGCATCAACTCGCGAATCGAAGTCAGCGTGTTGAATAAAAAATGGGGCCGTAGCCGCGACTCCAGAGAACTCCATCGGGCCTCCGCAGCCGATCTGCGCGCCCGCTCCTGATCCAGTGCACGTATCCGGCTCTCCTCCCGGGCTTGCATCTGGCGGTGCCAGAGATACTCGACCAGAAGGACAATGGAGCAGAGAATCAAGCCCACCACAAGGGAATGCGTGAGAGACGTTAAGAAATCTTCGCTGGTGTTGAGCCCGATCCAACGGGAGACTCCGATCGCGAAGACGGACCCGATCGCCGCAAGGATGACATAGCCCGCCGCACGCGCAACCACGGGCAGGGGCGTGCGCGACCGGTGCCATGCGATGGCAGGATAGAAAACCGCGCCGTAGCAAAGGAAATGCACAGTGGTAATGAAATAGCTGTGCAGCACGGCCGCGAACGGTAGCTCGAAGTCCGTGACGGACCACATCAATAACGAGGCCAGCGGTGGACCCACCAGTGCGGCAAGCAACACGAACCGCAATCCGTGGCGCGTGCGCTTGATCGGGCTACAAGTAGAATCCATAGAGGTGCTTCTCATCTTACCTGCCAGGGGAAACGCCACTGAAATCCTGCCGCCCCAACCAGATGTTCGGGGTCATGCTTTCCTCCGCGGCAAGCAGAACCGTGACTTCCACCTTGTCCCTCCGGGTGGCGAATTGGGCCAAGGAGATCTGGATGTCCGAACTGAGCCTGGCCCGCACTCCCACCGATACGCTCAATCCCACAGCATTGAGTTGGTAGGGACCAGGCCAGAGGCTGGGGAACTGTTGACGGCCTTGTGTGCCGGTGTGCCTCACCGCGGATGCAGTCCCGGTGAGGAATCCTTGCAGGGTGCCCGCATCGGCCGTGTCCTGGGCCATCGCGGCGTGAAAGAATAGGATGAGAAGCATTAGAATGCGGATCATGACACTTCCAGAGTGAGGTGAGAATCGGAAGAACGGATCGGTTTCCCGCTGGAAGGTGCTGGTGAATGGATGAATCGTTCGAGGAGAGGAATGAATTGGAAGTGGACCCAGCGGGGAGAGTGCGTCACGGAATCGGGTTGTTTAACGCACGCGAGTACTTTGAGTGCCATGAAGTATTGGAACTGGAATGGGTCGAGGAAAAGGGGCCCCGAAGGCTGTTCCTCCAGGCACTGATTCATTTCGCAGTGGGACTCTATCATGCCGGGCGGGGAAACTATGCGGGCGCGGACGGGCAGATCCGGAAAGGTCTGCGAAAGATGGAACCATATCTACCTCGCCATTCAGGCATCGACACCGCGAGCCTTCAACAGGCAATGTCGGCGGTTCGGGAGGCGATCCGACGGGGAGAGCGGTTTGAGGCGCCCGCGATCGTGCTGACTGATCAAGCTGACGGCTGCTAACTGAGCGCTTCTTCCAACGACTTTGCGGTCAAGATGCGATCGGTCCAGAGCTCAAGCGTGTTTGGCATCGCGTTCTCGATGCGCTCCACCGCCGCGGCAGGCAGTTCCCCGAAGCGCGCGGTCAGGAGGCGCTTGAGCGTTCTCTGTGCTTCCTGGCGGCGGCCCTCTTCACGTCCTGCTTCACGTCCTGCTTCACGGCCCTCTTCGCGGCCCTCCGCCGACCACTTCTTATAGGCCACTGACTCTTTGAGCATTTCCTCGGTCAACATTTCCTCGAACCTCCGGAACAACTTCTCGCTGTCATCGTAGCGCAGTCCCGCCATCACGGCTGTGCGCCCGGCAAGATCACGGTCGCCGATCGCAACCAGCCGGCGAACCAGCTCCTTTTCATCCTCGTCTGTCATCGCCATCAGAGGGATCCAGGGAAGAATGGATGGGCGATTCAACGCCAACCCCTCGCGCGCGCTCATCTCCCACGGTTTCACCAGCAGCACGTCCATCCAGCGGTGAAAGCAACCGCCGCCTCGCTCGTATCGCAGCGGTGGATCGGCCGGCATCCCATGCTCCGTGAGGACCACAATGCGTGTCCAGATAGGCAGGTCATACTTCACATGAAGAAGTGTGACGTAGTTGAGCATGCGCTCCGGGTCCACCAGCGGGTAACGGGTAGTCGCTTCGAAATGATGGATCTCCTTTTGCCCGCCACGCTTGACGAGATACGCCTGGTCCACCCGGCGGGTGGCAATGGCGACTTCCCGCTCAATAATCTCGATGTCAAGATCCTCTTCGATGCTGATCCCTGCAAATAGCGACAATGCGCATCGCGGATCTTCCTCGTGCAGGAGCTTAAACTCCAGATCGAATGACTCGCTCACTTATGGTTAGTGGGCGGAGCGTGTGGAAGTTCTCACTTCAGAATGTCACCGTATGCCGACGGACGCCGGTGCCGGATCGGACCCCGTCCAATGCGTTCGTCGATTCGAATTTCCGCCAGCACGGCCTCATCGCCCCGTTGTGAATCCTGCGCGATGATCTTCCCGGAAGGATCAATCACCATCACACGCTCCGGATGGACAAACACGACCCACACGCTGTTCTCATATGCCCGAGTACGCATCATGATCTCGTTGGTCTCGCCCTTCGACCCCCAGGCCGGCACCAGAATCATCTGCGCGCCCTGAATCGCAAGCACGCGCGATGTTTCCGGCAGTTGCCGGTCGTAGCAAATCAAGGTTCCAAATCGAGCCAGCGCCGTTTGCGTCACCTTCAACTCCGATCCCTTCGTGTTGAACGGTTCATCATCGGCGGTGTGCATCTTCGAATACTTCGATATCAGTTTGCCTTCGGGCGAGAACACCGCCACGGAGTTGAACATCTCCTCACCGCGGCGTTCGGCAAACCCCAGTGCGAGATAGATCTTCAGCTCCGCCGCGAGTGCCTGTGCCTTGCGGAAGTAGGGGCCGTTCACGGGCTCCCCAATCTGGAAGTAGCGCTCGCGGGTCAGATCCTTGTTGGCCTTCTCGTTGCCGACGTAGCCTTCCAGAAAACCTTCCGGCGTGACAACGAATCTCGCTCCCTTTGCCGCGGCCTCGCGTGCATAGGCGTCCAGCTTGGCGAAGTTGGCGCGCTTGTCCCAACGCATTGGCATCACGCGAAGACCGGCAATCACAAAGCTCGCCGGATCGGCGGCGCAAAGGCATCCTGCCATGCAGAACCATGCCAACATGCGTTTCAGCAAAGCTTCACTCCCTCACGTACACTGTCACCCGCTGCGTGGGCTCCACCGTCTGCCCCTCCACGGCGACCGCAACCTTGTGCGCGCCCGCGGGCAGATCCTCCGGCACACGCACCCGCAGCAGCGTTGTGCCCGCGATCATTCCGGGCGCACCACCCGCGAACTCGACCGTGGCAACTTCACCGCCGATGGTCACCGTCACGGGGTTGACCAGAGCCACCTGTGCCGTCTTGCTGAAGAACTCGCCAGTGGTCAGATTGCTGGTGAACGCTCCGAATCCAGTGCCATACAGATCGAGCAACGTTCCGCGCTCCGCGGGATTCATTTCACTGTGCCGCGTGCCATCCTCGTTGATCGCCGCGGCTGTCCCGTCCTTTACGTTGTCGACGGTGAACAGGCCGGGTGTCGCAACTGTGCCGCGCAATGGCGTTGGATAGATCAGTTGCAGACCCTGCCAGGTGTAGTAGAGAAGCAAGGTGCCTGTGGATGCCGTGGTCGCCTGCACGGTGGTCTGCGTCGAGTCCGAAGCAACAACGGGCAGTGTGGTTCCGCTGAGTGTTGCGCCGGGAATCGCTCCTGAGAAGTTTCCGAGCACCAGGGCCGGATATGGTGCTGCCTGACCAGTGGCGCGCAATGCTCCATCCAGAATGCTGCCGCGCGGTGCGATAGGTCCAAGGCCTGAGCCATACACGGTGATCAATGTTCGCGGTGAGATCGTATCCGCGAACTCGCCGCTTGCCGCATTCACCACGCCCTCGGCCGCGATGAGAGGCTGCGAGGTCCACTTGCATGCCTCCACGTTATCGACGCGATAGAAGCCGCCATCGGTCTGATGCACAAGCAACGCGTCAGGAGTTGCCATCACGAAGTCGGGAACGAAGTTGACGCCGGGAGGCGCGGGGGGAGGTTCGAACCATTCAATCCTGCCGGTCTCACCGCGAAACAGTCGTGTCGCCGCGGTGAAGTAGGGCTTCTCGCGCCATCGCGTCACGCTCTGCAACGGCAGCATGCGAGGCGCATTCAATGGCTGACCCAGGCCCGCTGGCGTTACGGGATAGACGGACCGGAAGTTGGCGCCATTGCCGGCCGACACTGCCACCGTGCCATCCTCCAAACGCGCCAGTGCACTCAGTCCCACCACTTCGAAC
>JAEUQE010000306.1 GCA_016789785.1 Bryobacterales bacterium | reverse complement strand
AGGCGCGATTGAAGATGGAAGGCGTGCGGCGCGAACTCACTTGCCCTCGCACTCCAACGGCTCCTGGTTTGCCATCGGTAAATGCGCGCTCGGGCTGATGACAGTCGCCACAGGACACTGTGCGGTCGCGCGAGAGACCGCGAAAGAAGAAGAGCTCCCGGCCCAGTTCTACTTTGTCACGGGTGAGCCGGTTACGATCCGGCGCCGGCAGATACGCATCCAGACCCAGCGGCACACGCAACGCTTGAGCCTGACCCCACAGCGCGCAACCGAGCGCCAGCCAGCCTATTCGCATCACACCCGCCACCGAACCATGATAACGGCACGCTATCCTTCAAGATGGATCGCGATGCCCGAACTGCCAGACATCGTCGTGTACATCGAAGCCATTGAGAAGCGCATTCTCGGGCAAGTGCTGGGTAAGGTGCGCATCTCCACGCCGTTCCTGCTCCGCACAGTCGACCCGCCGGTGTCCGCCGCCGAAGGCCGCAAGGTGATCGCCCTCCGCCGATTGGGAAAGCGCATCGCGATCGGCGTGGAACGCGATATCTGGCTCGCGCTGCATCTCATGATTGCGGGGCGTCTGCACTGGAAGAAGCCGGGCGTCGCTTTGAAGTCGCGCAACAACCTCGCCGCCTTCGACTTCGGTGACGGCTCACTGCTGTTGACGGAAGCGGGCACGGAACGGCGCGCTTCGCTGCATATGGCTTCGGGCGAGGAAGGGCTGGCGTCCATGGATCGCGGTGGCCTGGAAGTTCTCGAAACGGACGCCATTCGCTTCCGCGAGGTCTTGCAGTCGGAAAACCACACTCTGAAGCGCGCGCTCACGGATCCGGAGTTGTTCAGTGGTATCGGCAACGCCTATTCCGACGAGATTCTGCATCGCGCGAGGCTGTCGCCCGCTACACTGACCCAGAAGCTGAAGCCCGATGAAATCGAGCGCCTGTTTCATGCGGTACAGAGTACGCTACTCGATTGGGTGGAGCGTCTGCGAAAAGAAGCCGCAGGTAAGTTCCCCGAGAACGTGACCGCGTTTCGTGATGACATGGCAGTGCACGGGAAGTTCAAACAGCCATGCCCCGTATGTGGCACGCCCGTCGCGCGGATCCGCTATGCGAGCAATGAAACAAACTACTGCCCAAAATGCCAAACAGGCGGGAAGGTGCTCGCGGACCGAGCCCTTTCCCGCCTGTTGAAATAACGCGTGCGATCCGCTTACTGCACCAGCAGAATCACGTTCGAAGAACTCGTGGTGCCACTGAAGTCCAGCACCAGCGGAACCTCGCCGGCAGCCAATGAATCCGGCACCTTCACGCGAACCACATACAAGCCTGGCGAAATCATGGCTGCCATCGCGGGAGTCGCGGCTGTCTCTCCGAAACGGACCGACGGCATCGTAGAGAGGTTGATCGGATTCGGGAACAGACGGTCCGTGGTGGTCTCGCCCTCCGTCCTGCCGAGGCCGATCGCGTAGATATCGATGTCCTCGCCCGCTCTTACACCGCGTAACGCGCGTGTATCGACAGCCGGATTCCCGAGGATCCAGCCTCGCGGATTCAGTAGCGAGAGGCTGGTCCCCGCACCCGCTGGCGTCACCGCCGCAAAGAAGCGATTCCCGGAGGAGTCCGGAACGCTGTGAATTGCTGGCAGCACCGGCGAGACACGCACGTTCACCGCGGGCGCCGCAGTTCCGTCTCGTTCGATCACCACGGGCACGTCGCCCTCTGGCGTATTGCCCGGAACCAGCAGAGTGATGCGAGTGGGGCTGACGAACGACAGCACCGCTGCAACGTCATTCACCCTCACCGTCACTCCACCGAGCCGGGTATCAAGCGTTCGGCCTCCAACCGGAGTCCAGTTCGCCTCGCTCCCCGCGAGTTCCGTTCCGTTGATCGTCACCCATGCTCCTGGGGCCATCCCCGCGCGCCCAGTGTAGGCATCCACCACCGATGCGGCAGTGAACGTTGGCCGGGCGCCTCCGCCACTTTCCGCCGCGACGCGCAACGACGTCGTGTAGATGCTGTCACCAGACGTGGTGCCATTTCCGTTCGCGGCATTGCCCGCGGCATAGAAGACCACGGCTCCGGCGTCGGAGGCCGGTGCGGTCCAATCGAACTCAAACGTTGCCGAACCCGAAGTGCCCCGGCGGGTGCCCGCGGTGGTGTGCGTGATCCATTGCAGTCCACCACCCGACGTCACCGCCGTATTCCCATCGCTACTGGCGAGAGTACCCGCGCGGGTTTGCGCCGCGCTCTCCAAACGCGCTGTCAGTTCGAAGCCCCAGCGCATGGCGGCCGGGTCCTCCAGAATCACGCGCACTCGCGACCGCTGTCCGGGCGTATAGCCGCTGCTGGGAAACTCCACACGCACCCGCCCGCGCCCCGAATTCACGGTGCCGATGTGGCATGCAGTGCAATTTTGTTCGCCGGGCGCTCCGGTATGACCTTCCGGCGCGCCATCACTGCTGGCGAACGCAGAGGCCGCCAGAACACAGAGTAGGAATCCACTCTTTATTTGAAAACGGAACATCGCTAATCCAACTCCCTTTGGTTATTTCTTAAAAGATGCACGATCGTACGGGAAGTACCAACTTTTCTGAATGCCAGTCCTTCTGGTCCGCGCCTGCCGCATCACTTCCGCGGCAGTCCACTGGCAGAACACGGCAACGTCCTTTGCATCCATCCGGCTCTCGGGGTGAAGCAGCCGGTATGGCTGGGGAGGCATTCTTCCGGTCCGCACACCTTCGCAGGCGGCCGTCAACGCGCCAATCGCAAGCCCGGGCCTGCGGCCATTGGTGATCGACCAGTCAGAGAGATTCAGCGCCTTCCTCGCCCGTTCCACGTCGCTGGCAACCACCCACGAGACGGGCGCGATCTTCGCATACCAGGGCCACTCCGTTTCATAGGAGTGACAATTCTTGCAAGCCTGCGCGAAGATCTGGCGAACAGGCTCCGGCATCTCCGTATTCAACTGAATCGTGCGTTCCCCCCACACCTGTGGGTTTTGCCTAGCAGACGTGGCTCGGATCTGAACGGTTGCGAAAATCAAGCCTGCGAGGGCTCCCGCGAGGACAACTCTCCTCAATCTCATTGAGACAACTCCCGTGCGTCATTGGAACGGCGATGCTGCTACTGCTGAATCATCGCCCTCACCATGAGACGCGAGGAATTCCGAGGCCCGGAGTTAAGGTCTGGTAAGGAAGTGGTTAGGATTGCTGCCGGCAAAGACAAGGGGCAAGAGAGGACTTCCGTCCGCTCTTGCCCCTGGAGGTTCGAAAGTGAGTTTTCCCTAGAATTGCACCATCAGCGTGATGTTCATCAGGGGTTGACCGCCGAGTGACGCCGTGCGCGGGTCGTCACGCAGCTTGCCGAATGTCTGCGGATTACGGAAGTCCACCGTAGTGCCAGGACCCGTGAAGTTGAAGGTCTTCAACGTGTTTTGCATGTCCCAGCGGATTTGCGCGCGAGCCTTTTCGCGAATGGTGAAGTTCTTCTGCACGGAAGTCTGTGCCCACACCAGGCGCGGTCCGGTGATGATGTTGCGGCCCGCATTACCCGGCGTAAATTCGGCGGGTGGTGCAAAGGCGCCCATGTCGATCACGGCGGGACGGTTCACTTCTACGAAGCGATCGCCGCCTCCATTGTTCCACTTGCTGAAGTCGTACACCGGCGTACCCACCAGATTCGGCCGGCGAGCACCAGCGAAACCCGGATAGTAGTTGTTGGTTGGCGCATTGACGAACGTGAAGTTCAGCGGATTGCCCGACTCGATCGTCTGGATCCAACTGATTTCCATGCCGCCCATCAGCCAGTTCGCCACGCGATTGCCGCTTTGGAAGCGCTTCCCCTTGCCAAATGGCAGTTCGTAGTTGATGGTGCCGATGTAGCGATGGTTGCGATCGTAACCCGCGCGCCCTTTCTCAAGGTTGCGATTCTGAACCGGCGCCACACCTCCGCCTGCGTTGTCCGTGTCTGCGCTGTTGAGTGCCTTGGAGAAAGTGTAGAAGGTCATGAAATACAAACCCTGCGACATCCGCTTCTCCAATTTCACCGTGCCCGAATGGAACGTCGAATGGCCGAAGTTCGAGCGCATCGTGATGTTCCCAATGTGCGGGAACGGCCGGAAATTCTGGGCCGCTGCGTTCACCGCCATTTGTTGCGCACGGTTGCCTGCGAAGAAGTCGGCGCCGAAGGTGTTCAGTTCCCAACGCTCGATCAAGCCGACGCTGCCCGAACCCTGGTAGCTGAATTCCATCAGGTAGTCCCGTGTGAACTCGTGCTGTACACTGGCATTCCAGTTGATCGCATACGGATTGCGCAGATTCGGATCCCAGTAGCTGATGTTGCGGCCGCCGAAGTTGGTGCCGACGAATGGCGCCACGCCATTCACGATGTTCGCCGCGGGCGGGGCCGTACCGCGGCTGATCTGGTAGATCGGCGTCGGGTTGCCGGGCGCGGCTTGCTGCAATGCGATGCCCTGATACTCGTCATACATTTCGCGGCCCGCGGGGAACTTCACGTCCACCGTGTAGAAGCCGAATCCGCCGCGGAACACCCACTTCTCCAGCGGATGCCATGCCAGACCAAGCCGTGGATTGAAGTTGTTGTTGTCGCGCCGGTTCAAGCCTGTCGTCGGGTGGATGATCGCGCCCGTGCGCCCCGTCAAGGCATCGCGGCCATTCGGATCGAACTGGCTCATCAAGCCGTACTTCGTGCTGAACGGGCTCTCATTGGAGTAGCGAAGGCCGGCGTTGACGGTCAGCGTCGGAGTCAGTTTCCAGTCATCCTGGAAATAGAAGCTGTGAATCGACGATCGTGGCAGCCAGCTTGTCAGCTCGGATGTGAACGTCGCTGCCGTCACGTAGCCTGTGAGGAACCCGGCGAACGGACTCCCTGTGTTGCCTGTCGCGATGCCGGTCGCCTCCAGGCCAGTCGTCGAACCTCCGAAATCGAAGCGCACCGGGTTCGCGAGCACCGCCGAGTTCAACCGGAAGCGCAGTAGTTCATAGCCCATCTTGAAGGCGTGCTTTCCGCGAATGTAGGAAAGGTCATCGCGGAACGACACTGTCTCGTTCACATTGCGGTTCGGTGCAGCGCCGCTCAGCCCATAGATCGACGACGGTGTGATGCCGTTGTCGCCCGCGGGTCCGAATGCAGGCATCAGTTCCGCGTTGACGTTGGGAATCCCAAGCTGCTGCGCCCAGTTCTTCCCAAAGTTCGTCACTTGCAGTTCCGAGAACCGCCTCGTGTATCCCACGCGCGCATCGTTCACCACCGACGGCGACAGAATGTAGGTCTTGCCAAACGACATCAACTGATTCCGCGACGGCGAGAAGTTCCCGCGCAGATGGTCGAAGTCCGGGCGGTCTTCGCGAATGTTCCATGGCCGCTGGAAGCCGCTGTAGCGATTGTCGGTCCATGAGTAGTAGATCTTGAACGCGGAGTTGAACTGGTGATCCAGGCGCAGATTGTAGTCATCCAGGAACACTCGCGCGAATTCATCCGCGAGATAGTTGCCCGTTGCGCCCGTGGACGTCATGCCACCAGCGCGATTCGGCAACTGCCAGGGATCGAACTCCAGCACTTTGCGCGCGACGGGATCGATGCGCGATTGCGGAATCACGTTGCCAGGGAAGACATCGCGAGTCCACGCTCCGTTTACCTGACGCGTGCTGGCGGGATCGAAAATCCGATTGATTCCCGCCGCGCTGAAATCGCCGCGCCGCATGTCCAGGCTCGGCACGCCTGCGTCCACCTGCGCCACTTTCTTTTCATGCAAACGCTGGAAGCCCAGGAAGAAGAACGTGCGGTTCTTCCCGTTGTAGACCTTCGGAATCGACACGGGGCCGCTCAGGTTTGCATCCGGCATCATGAAGAACGTCGGCAGACCGTTTGGTCTTCCCGGACTCGGCTGTGAGGTGCGCAGCCTGTCAAAGAACAGGCGATGCTGCATGCGCCGCGTGCGTCCATAGAACGAGCCCATGCCGTGATACTCATTGCTGCCGCTTTTCTTCACGGCGCTGATCACGCCACCCGCGGAGTGTCCATACTCGGCGGGCGGTACCGTGGTGAGCACCTTCACTTCGGCAATCGAGTTCTGAATCGGCTTGGTCGTTTCCGTGCCGGCGCCCTGATCATTGCCGTTCACGCCGTCTTCGAAAATACCGATCGCCCCCGCGCGTTGCCCGGCCAGGTGATATGCGCCAAGACCGCCGCCGTAGGCATAGCCGCCAGTGGTCATGCCAGGAACAATGTTCATCGTCGAGTTGATGAATCGCTGATAGAGCGGCATATCGTAAAGCACCTCGCCACTCACCACCGATCCCGTCGCCGAAGTTTCTGTTTCGAGCAGCGCAACGCCGCCGCTCACTTCAATCGACTCCGCGACGCTTCCGATCTGCATCGCCATATCGACCGCCAGCGTGTCGCCAGTGCGCAGCTCTACGTTTTCACGAATCGCTTTCTTGAATCCCTGCGCTTCAAATGTGACCCGGTAAACGCCAGGTTGAAGAGAGAGCACGCGATAGATGCCCTCCTCATTTGTCAGAGTGTTTTGTGTGAAGTTTGTGCTGGTTTGAACAACGGTAACCTGCACTTGTGGAACCACTGCCCCAGTGGAATCGGTCACCCGGCCCGTGAGTGTCGATGTGCCGATTTGCGCCCACGTTACGAAAGGCAGCGCGAGTAGACAGAGCACCAACGTGGTGCGAAGAAACATCCTCAAGTTAGCCTCCTTGGGAAACGAACACCCAATGCCGGAGGATGCTATCAAAGCCACTCGTCACGCGCAACCGCCATCAATGTATAATCCAACCGTCATGCTGCAGTCACTGAAATATCTCCTGCTGCCGTTCCTGTGCATTGCCGGCATTGCCGCCGCGCAGTCACCAGACGCAGTCTTCTTCAACGGCAAGATCATCACGGTGAACAGCCGCTTCGAAATCGCCGATGCGATGGCCCTGCGAGGCGATCGCATCATCGCAGTTGGATCTCGCGACGCCGTGATGCGGTTAGCCGCGGGCGGCACACGCAAAGTCGACCTTCAAGGGCGCACCGTTCTCCCCGGCCTCATCGATTCGCACACGCATGCTTCCGATGCGGCGATGTATGAGTGGGCGCATCCCGTGCCCGACATGGAAACCATTGATGATGTCTTGCGCTACATCGCCAGCCGGGCGAAGGCGCTACGCGAAGGCGAATGGATCTTCGTCTCGCAGGTCTTCGTGACGCGCCTGCGCGAACAGCGCTTCCCCACTCGCAGCGAACTCGACAAGGTGGCGCCGAAACATCCTGTCGTATTCCGCACGGGTCCCGACGCATCCGTGAATTCGCTCGCGCTCAAGCTCAGCGGCATCGATCGCAACTTCAAGGTCACTGACGGCGCACCCTGCCGCCTGGAGAAAGACGCGAGCGGCGAACTCACCGGCATCCTGCGAAGCTGCGCGCGCTTTATCAAGTACAAGCCCAGTGGCCCCACGCCGGCCGAGAAGGACAAGCTCGAACAGATCAAGATTCTTGTGAAGGACTACAACGCCGTCGGCTTGACGTCGATCGCCGATCGGGACGCCGATGATGAAGCTGTTGAGCTGTACCGGAAACTGCGCGATTCCGGCGATCTCAACGTCCGCATCTTCCTCAATCTCTCCGTCGACCCGCACACCACCATGGACAAGATTCGCGCCCGCATCGAAGGCGCGGTGAAGAGCCCGTTGCATCGCTATGACAACCGGCTGTGGCTTCGCGCGATCAAGGTATATCTCGATGGAGGCATGCTCACAGGCAGCGCCTACATGTTGAAGCCATGGGGCGTGAGCCAGGTGTACTCGATCACGGACCCCGCTTATCGTGGCATGCGATACATTGAGCCTGACAAGCTGTACGAGATCTTCAAGCTCGCTCTGAAGAGCGGCTTGCAACCCACCGCGCACTCCGTGGGCGATGGCGCGGTGACTGCGATGGTCGACGCCTATGAGCGCATCAACAAAGAGATGCCCGTGCGTGATGGCCGGCCCTGCATTACGCATTCGAACTTTATGACGCTGGAAGCGATTCAGCGGATGAAAAAGCTTGGCGTGGTCGCCGACCTGCAGCCCGCGTGGTTGGAGCGCGATGGCGCGACGCTACTGAAGCAGTTCGGATACGACCGCCTTGCCTACTTCCAGCCCTACAAGACGCTGTTTGACCAAGGGGTGATGGTTGGGGGCGGCTCTGACCACATGCAGAAGGTCGGCGGGTTCCGCTCCATCAATCCCTACAATCCATTCTTCGGCATGTGGATCGCGCTGACTCGCCAACCGCGCTGGACCAAGGAAGTACTGCATCCCGAGCAGCGGATCACTCGCGAGCAGGCGATCCGGCTCTACACGATTCAGAATGCGTTCCTCACGTTCGAGGAGAAAGAAAAGGGCTCGATTGAGCCGAAGAAACTCGCGGACTTCATCGTGCTCGATCGCGACATTCT
>JAEUQE010000305.1 GCA_016789785.1 Bryobacterales bacterium | reverse complement strand
CGGAGCCCGATGCACCGACGATGGAGACCATCTCTCCGTTTGGTATGTGCAGGCTGACTTGATCGAGGGCGGTTACCTGACGTTTCCCGTCGAAGTGTTTGGAGACGGATTCAAGTTGGATCATTTCACGAATTAGTAGATGAGCGGACCGGGCGGACAGCGGGAAAGAATTCCCCATTTCCATTGTATGAGTCGCCATGGCGTTGTTTCGGAATACGAGCGAAGTGCTCCGGTATCGTCTGGTCCCTTCTAATGATCTATGCGCAAACGGGCCGCGGGATCTACCATGCGAGAATCAAAGTGTTGGCCACTTTGTGATGCTTCCCGCTCTCCTCCAGGCACCCGCGCAATTCTTCGACCTCGCCCAATCGGCGGTTCTCTTTGCCGCGTCACTGGCGGCGGCATTGCTCGCCAGGCATTTGATCCTCCGGACATTCGACCGCTGGGCGCAGGATCGAAGCTCACCGGCGAACGTGCTGCTCGACTCGCTGCGATGGCCATCCATGTTCTGGTGTCTGGCAACGGCGCTGGTGATCACGCTCGAATACGCCGATCTGCCGAGCCGCGCTGCGAAGTGGGCTCGGGGCGGGAGCGTGGTCTTCCTGGTCTTGAGCATCTGCGTCGTCACGTCGAGCCTGCTGGTCAGGCTGGTGGTGTTCGCGGGGCAGAAGCGCGGCTTCTCCGTTCAGCTTTCCGGCGTATCGCGGGCACTGATTCATGTCTTCGTGATGCTGCTCGGCCTCACGGTTCTGTTTCGCTACTTCGACATCGCGGTTGCGCCGATTCTCACCGCTCTCGGCGTCGGTGGTTTGGCCGTGGCGCTGGCATTGCGTGACACGCTAGCCAATTTCTTCGCGGGCATACACATCCTGGTGGAGGCGCCCGTTTCCGTGGGCGAGTTCATCCGCCTGTCGTCGGGTGAAGAAGGAACAGTGACGGATATCGGATGGCGCACCACGCGTGTGCACACCACGGACAACAACACGGTGGTGATTCCGAATGAGCGGATCACGTCGAGCATTCTGACGAACTTCGCGTTGCCAGATCAGCGGATGATGACCAGCGTCGTGGTGTTCACTGATTTTGGGGTAGACATCGACCAGATCGAGGCTTCGCTGGCCGAAGAGGCGGCACAAGTGGAGGGCATCGAGCCGGGTTTCGCGCCGGTCGTGTTGTTCGACCCTGGTGCGACGCCGACCCATCTTGGGTTTAAAGTCGTGGTGCAGGTTCCGAACAGGCTCGCGGTGGGACTCACACAGTCCAGGCTACGGGAGCGCATTTACCGGCGCTTTCAGAAGGACGGCGTGCCGATGCCGGAAATCGCGCAACGAGGTTCGTAGATGAGAATCGGAATTGACGCGGGCGGTACATTCACAGACTTCGTGGTGCTGCATGACGGCGGACGGTTGGAAGTCTTCAAACTGCGGTCGAATCGGGCGAATCCAGCAGGTGTGATCCTTGCGGGAATTGAGCAGGCCGTGGCGGGCAAGCCGCCGCGGGACGTGGAAGTGATCCATGGATCGACGGTCGCGACGAATGCACTGTTGGAACGCAAGGGCGCGAGGGCGGCATTCGTCACCACCGAAGGCTTCGAAGACATTCTCCACATCGGGCGCCAGAATCGCGCGGCACTCTATGATCTGACGCCGGAGCCTCGCCGCTTCTTGACGGACATTCGCCTTGGCGTGAAGGAGCGGGCGCATGCGGATGGCTCGATCGAACTTCGCCCCACGGAGGCTGAGTTGCGAAGGTTGAAGCGCGCGATTCGCGAAGCAAACGTGGAGTCGATCGCAATCTGCTTCCTGCATGCGTACCAGACACCGGAGAACGAGCAGTTGGTGTTGGCGGCGTTACGCGGGTCCGGTTATGTGTGCGCGTCGCACGAGATCTGCCCGGAGTTTCGCGAGTTCGAACGCGGCTCTACTACGCTGTTGAACGCCTATGTGGGTCCGCTGATGGATCGCTACCTCGGCGCCCTGGAGCAAGGCTCGCCGTATGCGATCTCCATCATGCAATCGAACGGTGGATTGCTCAGCGCGGATGAGGCGCGCCGCCAATCGGTGCGGACGGTGTTGTCAGGTCCAGCGGGTGGCGTGATCGGCGCGTTCCGGGTTGCGAAGGAATGCGGCTTCCCGAGAGCGATGGGCTTCGATATGGGCGGAACGTCAACGGACGTAAGTCTGTGCGATGGGACGCCCAGGGAGACGATGGAAGCGATCGTCGACGGCATTCCGATTCGGGTGCCGATGCTCGATATTCATACCGTTGGGGCCGGTGGTGGATCGATTGCCCGCGTGGATGAAGGCGGGCTGTTGCGAGTGGGACCGGAAAGCGCGGGGTCGGACCCGGGACCGGCCTGCTATGGCAGTGGCGAGTTGCCCACCGTGACTGACGCGCATGTCGTGCTCGGGCGAATTACGGCGGACCAGTTCCTCGGCGGGGCGATGCATCTGGACGTAGTGCGGTCGCAGGCTGCATTGGACCGTGTCGCGTCGCAACTCAAACTGACTCGGGAACAGGCGGCAGCCGGAGTGCTGCGCGTCGCCAATGCAAACATGGAGCGCGCAATTCGCGCGGTGTCGATCGAGCGTGGCTATGATCCTCGAGACTTTGCGCTGGTCGCGTTTGGAGGCTGCGGGGGATTGCATGCCTGCGAAATCGCGGTGGAACTGGGCATCCGCACGGTGATTGCGCCGGAGTCGGCGGGAGTGTTGTCCGCCATGGGGATGCTGCTGGCCGATCGGGTGCGGGACTATGCGGCGGGAGTGCTGGGCCGTGCGGATGTGGAGAAGCGCTTTCACGACTTAGAACAGCCGGCGAGGGAAGAGAGTCCGGGCGCAAAGCTGGAGCGCTTCGCCGATGTGCGATATCAGGGCCAGAGTTACGAACTTACCGTAAGATGGCAGGGTGCGAGAACCGCGGCGGGGTTTCATCGGGAGCATCAACGCACTTATGGTTACTCGGATGCGAAGCGCCCAGTAGAGTATGTCGCGATCCGCGTCCGCGCGACGACCAAGGTTCGCAAGCCGAAACTCGCAAGTGTGGAAAAAACTGCTGCGAATAAGCCCGAGCGCCGGCGCGTGCATCTCGGCGGCAAGTGGCAGAACATGGATGCCTGGCGCCGTGGCGAGATGCCGGCGCGAGGAATTCGCGGCCCGGCGCTGCTGTTGGACTACGGATCGACGACGTTGATCCCCGGCGGTTGGTCAGCGAAGCAGGATCAGCGGGGCAACGTCATCCTCACTGTCAGCAAAGCCTGACACCCGTCAGGTGAAGCCATCACCCGCCGGCTCCGGGTGGACTCTAAATTATAGAAAATAAACCGAGTGATCTTGGTCCTCGCCGTGCACTCATTGACGGCAGGAGAAAAAGACCACTCATGAATAACAGACTCCTGTCACCCAAAACTGCCAGCGGGAGAAGCATCGCGCTGGCTCAACGCTTCCTCACCACTCGAATCGCTGGCGCTCTGATTCTTGCCATTGCGGCAACCGCGGCACATGGCCAAGTGCCGAGAAGCCATGGCTACGTGGTGCAAGGCTTCGGCCAGGTCGATTCCAACGCGTTCGGACATACGGCTTTCGGTGGAGAAGGTGCGGTGTGGAAGGGTGTTTCGGTGGGAGGCGAGATCGGCGCGGCCTACGGGCTGGGCGGAAAGTATCCACCCACGATTGGATTCGCGAACCTAAGTGCGGGTTATCACTTCACGGCGGGACGCAAAGATACGAAGTTTGACCCCTTTGTGATGACAGGACCGACACTGGCTTTTCGCAACGGAACCGGCGGTGGCTGGCATTTGGGAGCGGGCCTGAACTACTGGTTCAAGGAACGGGTTGGATTGCGCGCGGAGTTTCGTACGAACGCGATTACCTCCGACTTGTATCATTGGCCGCAATTTCGGGTTGGCATTACATTCCGGTAAGTCGATCTTACAGGGAGAAAGAACACCATGGAACGGATTCAACAGAGTTTACTCGCGGGTGTGGAGAAACGTGTCCTCATTTGGATGGCCAAACGGCTCCCGGGATGGATCAATGCCGACCATCTGACGGTTCTCGGATTCGGGTCGATGATTGGCGCGTCGATCTTCTACGCGGCCGCGGACAAGTGGCCCGCGGCGTTGTTGCTGGTGAATGTGTGTCTGGCGATCAACTGGTTCGGGGACAGCATGGACGGGACGGTTGCGAGGGTTCGCGAACAGCAGCGGCCCAACTATGGCTACTACGTGGATCACATTGTGGATGCGCTAAGTGCGCTGTTCCTGTTTGCGGGGTTGGCGCTTTCGGGGTATATGCATGAGCGCGTCGCCGTGGGAATGCTGCTGTGTTACTTACTGCTGGGCATCAATTCGTATCTCGCCACGCATTCGCTGGGCGTGTTTCAGATCTCGTGGTGGAAATTCAGCCCCACGGAAATGCGAATTCTGCTCGCGGCGGGAAACATCGTCGCGTTCTTCAAGCCGTACGTGCTCGGCGGGAAGTATCTATTCTTCGATTTGGCGGGAGCGATTGCCATTCTTTGCATGGCGGTGGTGCTGGCTGCCTCGGTGGCGAAGAACACGCTGACGCTGTATCACCGCGAACGGATCGGCTGAGGAAGGAACCAGCAATGGGAATACGGCTGCTGAAGTTCAATCTGGTGGGACTGGCGGGCATCGTGGTGCAACTCGCGGCGCTGCGCCTGCTTTCCGGCCAGATGCATTACCTGCTGGCGACGGCGCTGGCTGTGGAGGCAGCCGTGCTTCACAACTTCTGGTGGCATTGGAAGTGGACCTGGGCGGAGCGCGGCACATCGGGGATGAGCTTCTGGCGTTTTCAGTCAACGACGGGTGTGATGTCGATCCTCGGCAACCTGTTTGGGATGCAACTGCTGGCGGGGTACTTGCATGTCCCGCTGCTGGCCGCGAATCTGTTCAGCATTGCACTGGTCTACGTGTTCAACTTCCTGGTGAGTGACCGCTATGTTTTCCGTTTGAGATAATCGCGATGTTCGGAATGGCGAAGACACTCCTGGTTGTGGACGACGAGGCGGCGGCGCGGTTTGCGCTGGTGCGAGCCTTTCGTCCGTTATACCGCGTAGTGGAGGCGGCGTCCGTGGCCGAGGCTCGCCAGCGGATTCAGGATGCTGATCCGAGCGTGATCCTGCTCGACTACACCATGCCCGAGGAAGACGGCATGGTGTTGCTCAAGGAGCTTGCGGCAGCGGGCGGCGAGCGCGCAGTGATCATGTTGACGGCGTATGGCTCGGAACGCATCGCGGTGGAGGCGATGAAGACAGGAGCCGACCACTACCTGTCCAAGCCTTACGATCTGGAAGAACTGCGGCTGATCGTGGCGCGTGCGTTCGAACATCAGGATCTGCGGCGCGAGGTCGCGGATCTGCGGGAGCGGCTGTCGGGACAGAGCCAGTTCGGGCGCATGGTGGGCGATTCGCCGGTGATGCGCGAGGTGTTCGACGCGGCCGAGCGCGTGGCGGAGACGGATCTGCCCGTGTTGATTCTCGGCGAGAGTGGTACTGGCAAGGATGTGCTGGCGCAGGAGATTCACGCAAGGAGTCTGCGCGCGGGGAACCGTCTGGTCGCCTTGAATTGTGCGGCCCTGCCAGAGACTCTGGTGGAAAGCGAATTGTTCGGATCAGAAAAGGGCGCCTACACCGGAGCCGCGGCGTCAAGACCGGGCAAGTTCGAATTGGCGCATCGCGGCACGCTGTTCCTGGATGAAATCGGTGACATGACACCGGCCACGCAAGCCAAGATCCTGCGGGCGGCGGAGACGGGTCTCATTGAACGGCTGGGAGCCACGCAGCCGGTGCAAGTGGACGTGCGCATTCTTGCGGCGACGAATCAGAACCTGCAGACCGCGATTCGCGAGGGCAAATTCCGGCAGGATTTGTATTTCCGGTTGGCGGGCATGACGCTGTATCTTCCGCCGCTACGGCAACGCAGGGAAGATATTCCGCTCTTGGTGGAACGCTTCTGGGGCGATCTGCAATCGAAGTACAGGCGCGAGGGACCGCAGCTTACCACGGAGTCGATGATTCGTCTGAGCGAGCAGGATTGGCCCGGGAATGTGCGTCAGTTGCGCAGCGCGGTGGAGCGGCTGTTTGTGCTGGCTCGCGGCGACCGTGTGGGCGAGGCGGATGTGCGTATGGCTCTGGAGCCGATGGCGGGAGCGGGTGAGACCGTATCGGAGCCCTGTTTCGAAGCTGGTGATTTTCGCGAGGCGAGGCGGCTGTTTGAAGTCGAGTATCTGGCCCGAAAGCTGCGTGAGAACGGCGGCAACGTGACGCGCACGGCGGCGGCCATCGGGTTGGAGCGTCAAAGTCTGCAGGAGAAGATCCGCCAGTTGGGTGTGCCTCGGGAGTAAAGGCCAGGGTCAGACGCCGCCGGATTCAGGGATGAATCCGGGCTGTTGCCAGGCGTAGGGCGAGTATGGCGAGCCGGCGTTCTGGATCGGCGTCAGCTTCACAACCGAGGGCAGCGCGGCGTAGGCTGCCGGATTGGCCTTGCGAAGCAGCACGTTGAGCCAGACGATTGTGTAGGTCGTCTTCGAGACGCTGGACACGGTTCCCATGGCGCGGTCCACGCGACCGTCCGTAGTAATGGACATGCCGCCTGCCTTGGCGTCGGCTTGAAACCTGGTGATCCACTGCGCGGTGTGGTAGCCCCAGAACCCGTCAACAGCCAGAGTGTTCGCCTTCTCCTTGTAAAGATGCTTGATCATGTACTGGACCAGACGCACATCTTCTTTCTGGTTGGCTCCATCTTTGCCAACGGCTTTCTCGACGTTATAGAAGAACGGGAAGGTGGGGTCTGCCGTGGGATTGGCGAAAGGCATTTTGTAAGTGCTCCTTGCCATATCCAGCGGAAACACCCAGGCAGATTTCTCACGCCGTTCGGAGTTTGAAAACACGTCGAACGAGTTGCCGGCGCGGGTTTCGATCGCTTTTCTGATCGAATTTGCGAAACGGTGTGCTACGCAGGAATGAGCGTAACCGCAGGCCGTCCGGCGGAATCCGGCGGTAACAGCGATGCGATCCTCTGGTCAAACGTGGCCAGTCGTCCTTGATGCCGGATAGCCAGATCAAGGAGAACGGCATCAGCCAACTGGTGATGTCCCACGACCCGGAGCGCGAATCTCGTTGCCAACATCCGCCAGTCCACTCTCCATCGGCCGGCTGTATGGACAGCCGCGCAAACCCCAATTGCGTCAGCGGACAGGTTGCCCACCCCACCCCATGATTCTCCGCAAACCACCGGTGGGCCGCCGGATGGTGGATATGGGTCGGCCACGCCAAAGCGAGCAGGACGTTGACATCCAGCAGAGCGATGGACACAACTACCGTCCCGGCTGCAAGAAGTGGCGCGCCACTTCAAGGTCATTCCTACTGGTCTCCGCCGCGATCTCATCCGGCCCGAAGCCCGGTGTTCCCGCAGGTATCTGGAATACTGGGAAACCATTGCGGATGGTCAGCGGCGTTCGCGCCGCGACACCCGCCGCGCCAGTTCCGACAAAGCCGCTCCCACCGACACGCCACGGGCGGCGGCCAGAGCCTTAGCTGAATCAAGAACATCATTGTCTATATCCAGCGTCGTTCGCATCTTGATTCAACGATGGCCAATAGCGCTCGTGATGTCAAATCGCCAACTACTGCATCGATAGCGGCAGCAAAGTGCGGTGCGCCTCTTCGTCGCCGATACCAGCCCGCTGCGCCATCTGGTCGTGATCGGCCCAGCCACGCAGGATCTTTGCCTCGGTTCGGTGGCTCCCCGCGCGTTTCGAACTCTGGTAACCTGCCCGCCGTCCGCGATCAGAGCGGTTTTTTTGTGCGATCCAGAACTTGCAGGTGGATGAGACCTCCATCAGGTCCGGCACAGGTTCAGGTTCCGGAGATTGGTTTTCCCCTGCGTAGAGGCCGGTCATCAGGCCGGTACCGTCACCGGCGGGAGAACTCTGCCTCATGCCGCAAGTTGAGGGCGGGTCAGTCAGCCTTCCATCGGGAACCAAACTCCGCTGGCCCGATCTCGACATCTCGAAGTATCCCTCGCAGCGTTCCTATCCGCAGGGTCTGGGAACCATGGACGGGAACTGTGGTCCGTAGTTCGCCCTTCACCAGGATGTGATGGCTTCCACGAACACGCACAACGCGGAACCCTTGCGACTCCAGGAACCGGACCATCTCCGCACCGGTTGGGCGCGGCAGTTTAGGCATGGATCGAGTCTTCCAACTCCAGATCCAGCGGTCGGAGCGCAGTTGGCTGATTCAAGCGTGCCATCGCGTCCTCGACGCCGAATTCTTCAATGTACGCCAACAGCGCCTCGCGCAAATCCGCGATGGCTTCCTCCTCAGTGGATCCCTCTCCATAGGCCGGAATGTCCGGCACGCGAGCGGTGAACCCGCCCTGTTCGGTATCCGGAATCAGTTCCACTGTCAAGCGTTTCATCGTGACTCTGTCCCATGTTAGC
>JAEUQE010000304.1 GCA_016789785.1 Bryobacterales bacterium | reverse complement strand
GAGGTGCGCGGCACCAAAGTGCAACGTGAACAGTATTGCGGCAGCGCCTAAAACTGGAATTTCAGTCCAAAGGTGAACTGCCGCGCGGGATCCACGTTCGCTACCCCACCCAACGGACGGAGGAACGTCGCCAAAGGCGAGTCACCAGAGCCGTAGACGTTGTTGAAGTTGTAGTAGTTCTGGTTGTTGAAGAGATTGAAGCCTTCGGCGCGAAGCTCGATCCGAGTGCGTTCTCCTAGCGCCACTGTCTTCGACAAAGCCAGATCAAAGTTGCGATGCGGAGTTCCGCGGAATGCGTTGCGGCCAAAACCAGCGGGCCGGTCGCGATTCAGTCCGTCGCCATTGTTGTCGGCGCCGGTCAAGGCGTTCACGGGCAATCCCGACGCCGCGATGAAGACGGCCGATGCCTGCGCATTCCATGGCAATCGCACGGTGCCGTTCGCCACCAGCCGGTGTCTCTGCTGGAAGTCGCTGGGCCCGCGTTCGCCGCGCCGCACGTCACTCCATTCCTGCGGATTGGCGCCGAGATGGTCGTCGGTGATGCTGTTGATCGCCGATGCCCAGTTGTAGCTCACACCGGCAACGTAGCGGCCCGCAAAGCGTCTCGACACGTTCACGGTCAGCGCATGATAGTTCGCGGTGTTGCCATTGGTAGTCATGCGCACTTCACGCACGGGCACGCCCTGGAACAGCGAAACGCCGCGGGCCGAATCGAAGAACGGCCTGGTGCGGTCGGCCTCCACCACGCTGCGGGTCCGACCGGATTGCGTCCTCACGAACGGCGCGGATGCGTTCTGGTCATATTGCAGGAACTGTTTCAGCGTCAGGCTGCGAGTCACGTCCGCCGACACGACCCACTGTCCCGCCAACTGGCGCTGGAATCCGAACGTGAATTGATTCGTGTAGGGGCTCAGAAGCTTGTCGCCCCGGAGCACGATGTTGCGAGGTGCAAACGTCAATCCGGCGGGCGGCGCCAGCGGCGAGAAACTCCGCGGGAACTGGGGAAACGCCGCGCTGCCCGGGGCCAGAGAGAATGCCGCAAATGGCGCGTCGAGCCCGTTCAGGAGAAACCGCTGCGTCAGGCCATGAAAGAAAGGCTGATCATAGTAGAGCCCGTAGCCGCCACGGATGATGGTCTTCTCATCGCCCTTCGGATTCCACACAAACGCGAAGCGAGGGCCGAAGTTGTTGTAGTCGTCCAACAGCGACTGATAGTCGTAGCGCAACCCGAGATTCAGGGTCAGCCGCGAAGTGACCCGCCACGTATCCTGCACAAATCCCGCCCACTGCGTCTGGCCGTAGCGAAGATTCGCTACGCCGAAACGTTGAGTGTAGAGAATCGGCTCCTGGCCCGGCACGGGTTGGCCGCCCGCGAAGGTGTAGGTGCCGAAGAGATCAAACTGCCGGTCACGCACTTTGCGGCGGATGAAGTCGCCGCCAAATTTCAAGGCATGTGCGCCCTTCTGCCATGACAGTTGATCCGCGGCCTGAAAGACTTCAGTACGGTTTGTGGAAAAAGAGGCCGCTCCTTCGGTGGAGAAGCCGGGCCGCACGGTCACTACTCCCGCGGTTTGCGGCGACGAACTCGAAGGCACAGCATTCACATAGCCGGCCCGGAATTCATTCACAAGAGCGCCCCATGTCAGCGTGTCCGAGGCCTGCACTCCAGCGCCCTGCGTTGCGGCGAATGTAGCGGCGCTCGGCTGAATCAGCCCACCCACGCGGTCATTCGCATTCGTGTTCGTGTCGCGATGCCCATTCAGACGCAGGCTCGCCCAATGCGAATCAGTGAAGCGATGATCGATCTTCGCCACCGCGATGTTGTCGGAATAATTACCCACATAGAAGCCGCGGTTCGCTGAGGAAATGAACGATCCGCGCGACTGGTCCGTGCGTTCATAGCTTCCGAAGAAGTATGTGCGGGAGGCGCGAATCGGGCCGCCAATCGCCGCGCCTTCCTGGACGAGTTGATTTGGAATACGAAGAGTGGCAAGTGGCGGCCGCGACTGAATGCCGCTCGGGCGCAGGAAGAGAAACACTTCGCCGTGCATCTCATCGCTGCCCGATTTCGTTGTCGTGATTGTGAGCCCCGCCGACGTAGACCCATGCTCCGCGTTGAACTGATTCGTCAGCACTCGAAACTCCTGGATCGCGGAGAGCGGTACGCGCTGCAGCGGGATGTTGTTGAACAGCGTGTCGTAGTTGGTGTTGCCATCCAAACGGTGCTGGGAATCGCGGAAGATGTTGCCGTTGATAGCGAGGCGGTGCTGATTTGATCCATCGCCGGAGAGTGCGTTGGAATTGCGCACGCGGGAGTCAAGCAGTGCGAATCGCGTAGGCACGCGGCCGTTCGTCGGCAAGCTATTCATGGCCTTCGCGCCGACCGATGTGGCCAACTCCGCGGAGTCCGTACTGATCCCGGACGATACTTCGGTTACTTGAACTGCTTCCGTCCGGCCTGCCACCACCATCACGATCCGTAGCGCGGCAGTCTCGCCAGAGAGTACTTCCAGTCCTTCGCGTGTCCACAACTGAAAGCCATCCTTCGATGCCTCCATGCGGTAGTCGGCGGCAGGCTTGAGCGCGGTGATGCGGAACGCTCCATCCGAGTCCGTAACCACAGTGGCTTTGTAGCGCAGCGCTTCACTCTGAATGGTGAGGGTTGCGCCGGCGAGCGCGCCGCCGGTTGCGTCAGCAACCGAGCCCTGAAGGGCTCCCGTCAGGCTTGTCTGAGCCAGCACGCTGCCAGCGAACAAGAGGAATAGAAGGGCTTTCATTGCTGCTCCAGTAGCACGCATTTTCGGTCGGTGCTACGAGAGTCTACGAGCAACGCCGCTCCCTGGATGCGGGTCCGAACGAAAAACTCAAGAAGAAGGAAAGACGCATTCACCGTCTCGGAACCTGCCAACCGCCCGCGGATGAAAGCGTCCCTCCCAAAGCTACTTCGAGTCCAGTTAGGGCGTAGCCAAGCGTCCCGAGGACTCGGGACTCGGCTACGGTAACGCAGACTTCAGTCTGCCGCCTCGACAATCTTGTCGAGGCCCGTGCCCGGGGCCTGGGAGTCGCTCCTGGCGGCGACGGCGGCCGAAGGGCGTTAGGCTCGAAGTACCTGTACGATCCTGCGTTTTCGTTCACCTCGCCCTGCACCGCGACGAATCTCGGCGCGCAGGCTGAAGCCGTGCGCTACCGTGAGGTGCTGGGCGCCAAGATGCGAAAGTGAAGAGTATTGGCGTTAGCCTGAACCGAGCCCTCCATGGATACGGTTCTCCGCAACTTGAAACATGGATCGGGATCCGTCTGGCATTGGGCGCAAGTCCGCGCGAGGTGCAAGGGCTCGTCATCCGCCGTGGCGCGATGCTGGCCTCGGCTGGACTCGCCGCCGGATTGCTGGCTGCCATCGGCATCGGCGGTGCAATTCGAGGAACGGTTTCCAGGAGGCACCGTGAACGATCCGCTGGTGCTCGCCGCGGCACTCACCGTGTTGGCTCTGGTGATGCTTGCGGCCACCGCGGTTCCCGCATGGCACGCCTCACAAGTGGACCCGTCCACTGCGCTTCGCCGTGATTGAATCGCCTGATCACGGCCTGGATTGCGGCATGTTCGCCAGCCGGTGGATCGGAATCGCAACTGTGACATCATAGTGATTTCGAATGCCGAAGATCATCCCGAGAAGTCCCGAGGAACTCGCCGAGGCCTTGCTCGCAGCGTCGACTGCCGGGCGCACCATTCGTATCGAAGGCAACAACACCAAGCATCGCGCCGGCGGTGCGATTCAGCCCACCGATGTTGTCATCTCCACTGCCGGTCTCGATCAGACGCTCCAGTATGAGCCGAAGGATCTCACCATCAGCGTGGGTGCGGGAATGCCCTATGCGCGTTTCACGGAGTTGCTTGCCGCCGATGGAATGATGGTCCCCATTGACCCGCCCTTCGCCGCCGGTGCGACGGTCGGTGGAGTGATCGCCGCCAACTCCAGTGGCCCGCGCCGCCGTCTGTTTGGCACGGCTCGCGACCTTGTCATCGGCATGACCTTCGCCACCGTCCAGGGCAAGCTCGTGCAGTCCGGCGGCATGGTGGTGAAGAACGTCGCCGGGCTCGACATGGCTAAGTTGCTGATCGGCTCGCTCGGCACCTTGGGCGTGATTGCGTCGGTCAACTTCAAGCTCATTCCGAAACCGCCGGGCACGCGTACGTTTCTTTTCGAATCGGCCTCCGCCTCCGAAGCGATCGCCATTCGCGACCGTCTGCTGCGAGGTGTTCTGGTGGCCACAGCGGTCGATCTGCTCAATCCCGCGGCCGCATCCGGCTTCGGCCGCAACTCTTGGATTCTGGCCATCGGAGTCTCCGGCAACGCCGCTGTGCTCGACCGTTATCAACGGGAACTGAAAGGCGCGCAGATGTTGGAAGGCGGCGACGAACACGCGTTCTGGGGATATGTGCAGGAGTTCCCCTCGCGCTTTCTCGAATCGAATCCCTCGGGCGCGATCGTGCGCGTCTCCACGCCGCTTAAGGACCTTGAAGCCTGCCTGAACCGGCTGCCCGGCAGTGTGATCGCACGTGCAGCCAACGGCGTCAGCTACGCTCACCTCGCCAGCGCTGCCGATGCGCCCAAGGCCTACCCCACCGGCAGAGCCGTCATGGAATTCGGTCCCGAGCATCGCGAGCCCTCCCTGGTCATGTGGCCGGAGGTGGATTCCAGCTTTGCCTTGATGGAAAAGGTGAAGAAAATGTTCGACCCGGATCATCTGCTGAATTTGGGGAGGATGTATGGCCGTATCTGACCTGCCAATCTATCAGGCGCATGACAAGCCTCAGCAGATCGATCTCGATCGATGCGTGCACTGTGGGCTGTGCCTCAACGCCTGCCCGACCTACCGGGTGCTTGGCGTGGAGATGGACTCGCCGCGCGGACGCATCTATCAGATGGTGCAGGTGGCCGAGGGTGCGCCCCTCACGCCCTCTTATCTCGAGCACATGGATCTGTGCCTTGCCTGCCGGGGTTGCGAGACGGCTTGCCCCTCTGGTGTGCAATATGGCCGCCTCATCGAAGCCGCGCGCGCCGACATCGAAGCCCGTGTCGAGCGCCCCTTCCATGTGAAGCTGCTGCGAAACTTCATTTTTGGCAAGTTGCTGCCCTCGCCTATGCTGCTGAAGCTGGCCGCGCGCATGGTGTGGCTCTATCAGAATACGGGCATGCAGTCAGTCGCGCGATCCACGGGTCTGCTGAAGGCCTTTGGAAAGATGGGCGAGATCGAGAAACTCGCCCCTCCCGCTGAGTTCCCCACGTTCTTTGATTCCTACGGCAAGGTCTTCCCCGCTGAAGGAGAGCGGCGCCACAAGGTTGCGCTGCTCGGCGGCTGCATCGCCAATGTGAGCTTCGCCCGTCTGCATGAAGCAACCGTCCGCGTGCTCCAGAAGAATGGTTGTGAGGTGCACGTCCCCGCAAGCCAGACCTGTTGCGGCGCGCTTCACCTGCATTCCGGGATTCGGGATGACGCGCGGCGCCTGGCGCGGCAGAACGTGGATGCCCTGGCCGATGCCGGTTTTGACGCGATTCTGACCAACTCCGCGGGCTGCGGCTCCACGCTCAAGGAGTATCATGAGTTACTCGAACACGAGGAGGCTTACCGGGAGAAGGCGCGGCGCTTCGTGGATCGGATGAAAGATGTCAATGAGTTTCTTGCGGGTATCGAGCTAAATCCGCGGATGCGTCCGTTGAAGATTTCCGTGACTTATCAGGATTCCTGTCACCTCGCGCATGGGCAGAAGATCAAGGCCGCGCCGCGTAAGTTGCTCAAAGCCGTCCCTGGCCTGGAATTCAAGGAAATGCCGTTCGCCGATGTCTGCTGTGGCAGCGCCGGCATTTACAACGTGCTGCAGACCGAGATGTCGATGGAAGTGCTCGACCGTAAGATGGAGTACGCGAATTCGACTTCCGCCGGAGTGATCGCCACCGCCAACACCGGTTGCATGCTCCAACTTCGCGCCGGCGTTGCAATGCATGGCAAAGGCCAGCGCGTCGCCCACGTCATCGAGATCCTGGACGAGGCTTACCGCTAAAGGGCCGCGTTTGTCTGCTTGTGTTATGATGTGTATGGATAGCAGGAGCGATACACATCATGCGAACCAATATCGTGATCGACGACAAGCTCATGAAAGACACTCTCCGGGCAACGGGCTTGAAAACGAAGCGCGAAGCGGTAGAGGAAGGCTTGCGCATGCTTCTGCGTGTCAGCCAGCAGCAGGAGATCCGCAAGTTCCGCGGCAAGCTCAATTGGGTGGGCGATCTCGATGAGATGAGACGAGACTCGTGATTCTCGCCGATTCCAGCGTATGGATTGACTACTTCCGTGGGAACGAGAGCTACCCTGCGGCAGTGCTGGACCGTCTCATCGAAACGGAACAAATCCTTATCGGTGACTTGATTCTTGCCGAGGTACTGCAGGGCTTTCCACTGGAACAGGACTTCCAGACGGCTCGCAGACTCATGTCACTCATGCCCTGCGTGCCGATCGGCGGCTGGGAGATCGCTGTCCGATCGGCTCAGAACTTCCGCACTCTACGAAGTATGGGAATCACCGTGCGAAAGACGATGGATTGTCTCATCGCGACATGCTGCATCAAGGAGGGCTACCGGCTGCTCCACAACGACCGGGACTTCGATCCGTTCGTCAAATACCTCGGACTTCAGGTTGTTGTCTGAATTCCTGCTTCCCGGATCACCGGAGGAACGGGATTTCCGGCATCCTTGCTAGTCCCGGGCCACGCCGGCCTTCTTCGGCACCCGGTACAGATACAACGTGTGGCTGCGGCCCTCGCCGTCATCCTCAATGGTCTCCGTCTTCTCGGGCTTCCAGCCGGCAAACTCGAAGTCGTGGGAAACGATGCGAGTGCCTTCCTTGAGCTGCTTTTCGAGCATCGGCCGCACCTTGTCGTTGGACGACGGTAGCAGATACACAGTCAGCATGTTCGCCGATGAATAGTCCTGCGCGAAGATATCGCCGTGGATGATGCGTGCATTCTTCTCCAGGCCCAGGCTCCGGATCTTGTTCGAACTCTGCTTCCACAAATCGTCATCCATCTCGACGCCGGTCGCCGTGGCGCCGAACTTCTGGGCGGCCATGATCACCAGGCGTCCATCGCCGCTACCGAGGTCGAACATCCGCTCGCCCCGCTTCAAGCCGCCGAATTGCAGCATTTTCTCCACCACGAACTCGGGTGTCGGATAGTAGGGCGCCAGTTTCTCCGGCTTTTTAGCGCCGGTGGTTTGCGCAGGCGCGGTGATGGCTACCAGGGCAAGCAGTCCAATCAAACGCAACATGTGTCGTTCCAGTCCCCTCTTCGAAATACGTATTATTGGACGCACCGGTTACGGTGCAAGGTACAGCGTCACGCGATTACTTGGTTGATTCCCAGCCGTGAGGTACAGTTCGGCGGGGCCGGCGTTGACCAGTTTCGGCAACTCCACTTCGATCAAGTAGAAGCCGATGTAGCCCGGGGCAAGCGTCGCCCGCGTGACCGCCACGGGCTGACGATCCACCATTACGGTTACCGGGGCAACCACTCTTGGCACTCCCTTTGCCGCGGAGCCGTCACCCGGCGCAGCCACACCCGACGGCCAGGGCGGGTCGACCGCCCCCAAACCTGTAGCCAGGATCTGAATCCGGGCTCCTGATTTCGCCGGATTCGCCGCATCCAAAGCCGTCCCACTATCGGCGTCCAGCAACAGCGGCGCGCCGTCGCGATCGATGAAGATCGCAGGCGAAAGCCGCGACAGCGGGAGGCCCAGTTGCCGCGACACACCTGCTGCCTCCAGGCTCAACTGCAGGGTCTCGCCATTCGCCTCGAACGGTACCTGAATTTGCGTCTCCGCGTTCGAGCGGCCCAGCACGGGCACGGTTAGCCCACCAGCCGCTCCGGCAGTGCGCACGGTCTCAAAACGTCCGCCCAGAATACTCAACAGACTTCCCGGCGCCGCGGGTCTGGAACTGAAGTCCGCGGCATTCACCACGGCCAAATCCCGCAATCTGTGGGGCGCCATCGCGGCGTACATTCCAAATCCTTCGGCCAGCGCGAAGATCTGATTCCCCGCCTCGTCGAGGCGAATGTCGGCTACTGGCGCGCGGACTGGCAATGCCAGCCGCCGCCATTGAGGCGCAGCCGTCAGGTTCTGGAGATCCGTGAACCCAAAGAACACGCCTTTGGCACTGGCGAGATAAATGGTTCCTGATGCAGCATCCACCGCAACACCGCGCAGATCATTTACCCCCACACCCGCCGTAATGTCGTCCCAGAGCTGGCCACCGTTGTTGGTACGCAACACACGGTTCTGCGTGACCGCTATGGCGCTTCGCCAATCGCCAGGATGGATGAACAACCCGCGTACGGGCCCCGCATCGGCGAAACTGTAAGTCTGCCAGTTCAAACCGCGGTCCGAAGAGACAAACAGGCGCCCGTCCTGTGCTCC
>JAEUQE010000303.1 GCA_016789785.1 Bryobacterales bacterium | reverse complement strand
CGGCCGGGCGGCACTGTCGTACGCGATCGACGAGGTCGCGCCGTTCGGCGCACTGTCCTGCGTCAGCCCGAAAAATGCAGTGCTCCACGTCAGGGTCTCCGCCAGATTCGCGTTGTTGTTCGGCCGGATTTGTCCCGGTCGGGCGTAGTCTGCCGCCTGCGACGGCGTCACGCTCACCGAATGGCCGTAGCCGTCGTCAGCGCTCACAACATTCCCAGTCTTGTCATATTGGTAGTTCCGTCTCGCGCCAGGCGTCACCGACGAGGTCAACCGCCCGGCAGGCCCCGCATGCGAGGCGTTCCACCGCCCGGGTGTCGTCGGTGTGTCGTAAACGGTCCCCGTGTCATAGGTGTTCGACGCCAGCACGATCGTGTAATTCCCATCCGACGTCGTGCTGGTCACCAGCCGGTTGTTCAAGTGGTAGGTGGGATAGTTTCCGGTAGTCAAATACGTATTGTTGTTCGTACGCGCCGGCGTCACAAGGTTGCCGAATGCGTATTGCTTCGTTTGCGTGACGTTGCCATACACGTCCAGGGTCTGCTCCATCTTCGACTGCTTCGCATACGCCGTTCCGGGGTCCATCGTCGATACCACCGCTCCGATGTACGGCCGGCCTTGTGGGTCCTGCGTCCAGGTGTACTGCTGCTGCGTCTTCACAACCGGCCCCGGCAGTTGCCGCTGCTCGAACGAGGAGACGAGGCCCGTCTGGAACTGGAACCCGGACACGGTGTGGAAGAACCACGCCCGCTGCCCGACCCCTCCAGCATCATCCAGCGTCGTCTGACTGTGCACAGGTATGCGCTGTCACCCGGGGGCCGGTTGAACGTATAGGTCACTGGTGTCCCGTCTCTCTGCTTCACCAGTTGCCGCGTCGTCACTTCCCGGTAGGTCCGGCCGTTCGCATAGGTAAAGTCTCCATAGGTCCACCGCAGGTCGCCACCAAAAGGAAGCACCATCCTCGACATCTCACCGGCGTTGGTCCAACCATATTCGAAATAGTGGTTCACCCACCCCTGGCTCGGCCGGTGCACGAATTGCAGCATTTGCGCGGTGCCAAAAGAGGTCATCGGCGAAAACGGGGCATACAGCGTCCGCGGCTCAATGTAGCTCAGGACAAAATTCTCCGCCGTATTGATGTTGTTGGTGATTCCAGTCAGGTGTGGCGTCTCGTCGTTGTTATAGGTGAATTCGTAGGTCGGGGATGGAGCGGTGGCGCGCACATCCTCAATCCGTCCGATGCGGGCGCTCGAATTCACGTAAGTCGCGCCCTTTGCCGGCCGGTACTCGATGTTCACGTAGTTCCCATTCGTGTCTTCCATCCGCGTTGGATAGCGAGTACCCGCGTCATCTTCGCTCGCCGCACTGACGCTGTTCATCTCCCACGCACTGCCGTCCGGAAAGAGCAGTTTGGCTTGATTCGCATCGTATTTCACATACACGCTCTCGCGCGAGGTCCACACACCCCCGTTGTTCACATTCAGTTGGTACTCCGCTCCCGTCGAATCCGTGAACACGTAGTGACTGACCGTCGTACTGTTGGAGTACACCGGTACGATCGATCCGGCCATCAGCCGCCAGCCGAAACCGTAGCCGACATCGACGCCGAGCTTGAAGATCGCCGCCGTGTCCTTGCGCCAGTTCTGCGAGTTGTAGCTGAGGTTGAAGCCCACACCCCAACCGCCGCGCCCTTCCGCCCGCAACAGCGGAAGCGTAATGTTCAGGTTCCCCGACCGCACATCGATCTGCTCGCCCGCCGTGCCCCAGTAACTCCCATCCGCGCGCACCCCCACTCGCCGCGCATCCATCGCCCCCGCCAGCGGAGTCGTCACGCTCACAATGCTGTCCGGCCCAAGATTGTTGTGGTAGTCCCGAGCCCGGATCGAGTAGTTGTAGGTCGTGCCCGGACTAACGCTCGACAGGGCCGCCCGAGCGGCACGTGCTCATGGTCGCGTCCCGCATCACGACAAGAAGTCCAGGCCACTCTGCCTCGCCGAACCGCTCAATTCCATGCATCACCGCCTCATGGATCTTCAGGCGGTTGGGTTGACGCAGGCGCACGATGAAGATGCCGCAATGGTGGACCGACCGATACTCCGTGAAGCCCTGATCGGTTGTGATCAGCAGGCGGTACTCCCGAACCGCCACGTCCCAGACACCCGCATCTGCCAGGCCCTCGTCACCGGTCCCGCGGAGATCCTTGACGTCGTTCCCGTCGGCGAGAATCCGGATTCCGTCAGCCGCCCAGAGTCGGCAGCGGCGTCAACTGCTCCTCGGCCAACTCGGCCGCATAGTCGAGGCAGGCCATGATATCCGCGCGACTGAGGGTCGGATACTGGACCAGCAGATCTCCCACAGGGTCGCCATGCGCCAACATTCGGACAATCTGGTGGACCGGAATCCGTGTGCCCTTCACGCAAGCCTGCCCGTGGCAGATGGTCGGGTCGATGGAAATCCTCTCGAATGGCACCTCCGTGTCCTCCAGAACCCAGTTTACTCCGGACCAGCTTTCACGCACGAACCGGCGCGGCGCACAACCCGGCATGTCGCCTCACTCAGCCATCCGCATAGGTTGGCATTCGCTCAATTGAGCATGGAAACGAACCCACTGATACTCTATTAGAAAAATGCAGCCGGACGCGATCCACAAATCTCTCACGCAAACCAACCTTTATCAGTATCTGAAAGGCAAGGACGACAGCGCGCTGCTGGCCATGGTCGATGCCGTGGCGCCGAACGCCATCGCGCAACTCGGGCGGGTCGTGCAGCACATGCCGCTCTACACTCTCCATGATTACCGCCACATCCATAACGTCATCCGCTGGATGGAGCGGCTGCTGGGACCACACCTGGCGGAACTCAGCGCGCTCGAAGCCGCACTGCTGCTACTCGCCGCGCACGTGCACGACCTCGGCATGGCCCTTTCCGAACAGGAGTATCGCAAGCTCACAGAAGGTGATTCGCCCGAGCGCCAGAAGTATCTCCGGTTTCGCGACGGATTCCCGGTCGAACTACAGCACATTGACCGCCTGAATCGGGAAGGGAAAACCTATCTCGAAAAACTGCTGGACAATGCTCTCCTTACAGATTACCTGCGAAAAACCCACTCCGACACAGGGGCCGACCGCATGCGGCAGCAGGTAGGCGCGATAATCGCCGTTACCAACGAGTCGCTGCTGTTTTACGGAGACTTCGACCTGCGCGAAGCCCTCGAACTGCTTTGCATCAGCCATAACCAGCCGGTGAACTGGTTGCGCGACGTGGCAGATAGCAAGCTCGAAGGAAACCTGCTGGTCGCTGGCGGCGAGCGAGCTAACCTGGCCTATCTCTGGGTCATCCTGCGTCTGGCCGACATCATGGACTTCGACTCCACGCGGACGCCGGCAATCCTCTTTCGCCACCTTGGACTGGACGACGAAATGGCGAATCGCTTCCAGGAAGTGAGTGCACGGGACTGGAAGAAACATCTCGCGATCGATTCCTGGGATTGGCCGGAGAGAGGCGACCTCGTGTACCACGCTCCGGCATGCCCCGACCCGGCAACGCACAAGAGCATCCTGCAATTCATCGGGTGGATTCAACAGGAAGTGGATAGCGCACGCGGCGAACTCGCACGCGATCCCTCGAAGAAGCGAGAACTTCAGTTGCCCCGCAAAGTGGAAGCCAAGGTGAAACCGCGCCGCGAGCGCGGACGCAACACTTACGAATTCCGTGACTGGTCCTTCCGCATGGAGCAGGACGAGATCCTGCAACTACTCATGGGCGTGAACCTCTATGGCGACCCAGGGCTCGCCATTCGGGAACTCCTGCAAAACTCCCTCGACGCACTGGAACTCCGGGATCTGCGGCTTCAACTCAAAAAGAAGCTGGGCGCGGACGAGTATCGTCGTGGAGGGACGCCGGTGGACGGGTCGTCCTCGAAGCCTGGCTGGTTTCGGGATGACGCGGGAGACGAGCACGAACTCGCGATCGATCTGAACTGGGGCTCCAACGACAAGGGCGAGTCCTGGATTCGCGTCGAGGACAACGGCGTCGGCATGAGCAAGGACGTCATCAAGGACTACTTCACCCGCATCGGCAAAAGCTACTACAAGAGCCCAGACTTCCACCGCGAAAAGGCACTGCTGAAGGCCAACGGGCTTCTGTCCGCACCCATCTCGCAGTTTGGAATCGGTGTGCTGTCCTGCTTCATGATTGCCGACCGCCTGGAGGTGGACACGAAAGCAGCGGGCAGTGACCCGGTGCACCTCTCGGTGACCGGCCCGGGAAATCTGTTTTGGACGAAAGCATCGGCGCGCACCCGGCAGGGTACAGCCGTCACGTTGTGGCTCAAGAAGAAGATCGGCGATCAAGAAGTGCAACTCGGGCACGATCCTCAGGACTGCCTGAGCAGGTTGCGGGAGCACTACCGGGGTGGGCTACGACCCCAAGATGATAAGTTGCTCGATCCCGTCTATCTCGCAGCGCGGCATGTTGTCTGGCCGCGCTATCCGGTCCGTACGAATCAAGACGGTAGGCAAGCAGGCATCCGGATCGACGCGGATTTTCTTTTCAAAACGGTGTGGCCTCTTGACGCAGAGAGGTTCCGCGAGGAGGCAAGGGCGTGCGGGATTCCAGCTCAAGAGCTTGATTCCCCACGATGGGCACGTTGGGAATGGCAAGATTCGCAAACGCCCAGCCGCATCGCCGTGTGGCATGCCGCCTGCGGACAAAATGATCAGATCGCGTGGCCGGGAGACGTTGAAGGCCAGCCCGCCGCGTGGAAACTCGCCTCCATTGCCGAGGAACAGCTTCCTCACCGGTCAGTCATGATCTTGAGCGTCGGGATGTATGTTCAAGACACGACCCTGCTTCATGAGGTTACTTCACTGGACCGAGCCGGCGGAACGATCCTCTGGATCGATTACCGGGGCGATGCCGCGCCCGCGCTGAAAGCGGATCGAAGCGCGGTCATTCGGGATCCGCGTCGCGATCGGACGGCGGAACAACACCAGGTGTTGGAGCGCTTCTTCGCGGCGATCGAACAACACGTCCAGATACCCGACGCGGCGCGCAACCTACTGACACTTAGAATGGATCGAGCAAGGCGTGTCCGACTGGCGCGGCGAAGCGTCCGTCCGTGCGGCATCCAGTCCTTTGATTCGGGACTCGCATCGCGGGTCGGGTTTTTCCAGGAACGCATGTGCGACCGCGCCACCATTCCATTCTTCGATCTCCTACGCGACCGGTACCTTACCGACAACTTCACGCTCGCCCTCGACAGCCGCCAAGACCTCAATCGAGACCTCGAACGAAGCCGCGCCTTAGCCCAGGCGGACGTCGGCGACATGGCCTCGCACCTCGACCTCGGCCGCAAGATCGTCCTCGACGTCGACATTATCGGCGAATTCGCGCCGACGGACGCGCTTCCCGCATCCGTGGGCGCGAATTGGCTCGTCGAGGCATTTCAGCCCAGCCTACCCGAGAGTTGGCCGCCCCTCAATGTCTTTGGAGCGCAGGGCAACATCGGAAACGGCCTACTCGCCGGTCCCGCACTGTACCAACTTCCCGGCGAGGCTTCCAGCTCCGACGGCCTCTGTCACCGGTTGGAGCGATTCGCCTTTGAATATGACCTCTGCTTTCCACTGACCTGTATCGCGCTGGGGACTCTGCGCTCCAGATGTCCGGAGTGGGCATCCAACCGCCGCCTCCGCCCATTCTTTGTCTACCCATTCCTCGCCGCATCCGCTGCGGAAGTGTATCGGAAGAAGGCAGCCGAACAAGCGGAACTTCTCAAGGTGAACGAACTGTACGCACTCATGCCGGCCACGAGGCTCTGGCACACGGAGTTCCGCAACTGGACGCAGGAAGACTGGACCGACTCGCAACACATCTCGCTGCTGTGGGACATCCGCCAGGGAGTCATCCGAGCCATGTTCGGCTGCCACCCCCGCGCCACGGTCCGCAAACACGGCATCGAATACGTCGAGTTCCTCAAACAGGGCAGCCGCCCTCCAAACGAAGTATGTTAGCCGCAGCCTCACACAACTCCGCGCACGATCGAGCCCACACCACCGAAAGGATAGCGGCGGCTATCGAATTGCCGTGCGAGTCCGAACTACCGCTCGACAGAGCCGCCCGAACGGGACAGGCTACTCTGCGTCGCCGAACCGCCAATTCTACACATCACCAACTCATGGATCTTGAGGCGGTTGGCATGGCGCCGCCGCACGATGAGAATGCCCAAGCGTCTCGCCGTTCGATCCTCCGCGAGGCCCTCATCGGTTGCAATCGAGGCCACGGGAGAATCAATCGCTGGGCCGACACGGCTGAAAGAGCGCGACTCCGAGGCACTCGGCCACTCGAAGCAAGGGTTTATCCTTAGACGCCAGTGGAAGACTGCGGCGCTGACAGAGTTCCAGCTACGACGCATCATAGGCGCTGCGTTGGTGAAGCCTTGGTATCCAAGGACGGTACGGAACGCGTGAGGCAAGCCGTCAACATCGACTGAGATACGCATACGTTCCAAATCGCCGATGAATGCTCTGCTCTTCCCGGGATGGATCTTCTTGCGCCGTTCCGCCACGGCGAGCACGCTCACCACTTCCAAATCGCCGGTACGATGACCTCCGCTCCATCGATGACTGCCTGCAGCACGGCCTCGGTGTAGGCAGTGCTCTGGTCTTCGAAGCACCAAGCGGCGGTGATCGAATTGTCGAGGACGAAGGGCGTCAGAATCGGCGCCCTTCGTCAATCAGGTCTCGAATGGTAAGGTCCGCGCCGAGGACATTTCCTTTGCGCAATTCGCGGATACTCCGTCCGGCTTCCTCCCGTGAGCGCTGTCTTTGCGCATCATCGGAGGCTGGGCCGCCGTTCGGGGCCGTTTCAAGGACAGTCCGCAGCAGATAGACGTCGAGGGAGAGGCCCTTTTGACGGGCTTGTTCGGTCAGACGTTGAACGACCTCGGGCGGCCAATCAAGTTGAACGGTCATGAGAAGCTCTCTGCTTCGATGGTACCAAGTTGCTTCTACGCCGGCATGAAGATTCTGTCACGGCTCGAACGCGCATCGAAAAGTCTCGCCCGGGCCTGTAGCGCACAGTGATTCCCGAATCCTTCAATTCGTTCAACACTGTTCGTGCCGCACCGAAGTAATCCAATGACGCTTCCCAGCCCATCCGTGGCCATGATTTGTCTACCCTCCCGTGTCCGTCCGCATGAGCACGTGATCCACCGGGGCGCCGGAATCGAGTTCTCGCGTCTCCCTGGCCGAAGCGCAAAACGAGTTACCGCTAACCTTGGCCGCCGCGGCCTGGACGAGTCTTCAGCGAAGTCGAGCAGCCGGACGTCCTTGATTTTCTGCCGCATGTCGATGAGCAGGTAGCCGCCGAAGACGCTCTCCGCAAGCTGCAGCAGCCCAAAGGTCCGCTTCTTGCGGTCATAGCTGCAGCACTCGCCCGGCCGGGCAACGCCCATCACGAACAGCAGCAGCCCCTTCGAGTGTTCGACCCAATGGGTCACCACGGCTTCGGGCTCGCTCAGGAAGTGCCCGGCGATTTCGGTCACATCCCGTTCCGGACGTACTTTCAAGTTTGCGTGCTGAGCACCTGGCGCGCGCATACGGGAACACTTGCTGTAAGCTCACTTCTCCTCGTTGGGTCTGGGTTCGGCATCCGTTTGGGAAGCGAATGTATGTAGGGACGATCGCTCATCTTCGTTTGCTTCACTTGCTTTCGATTGCTGCGAATTGTGCTAGGATGAGTCCAGGAGCAATCAAGCCATGGCGCAAGGAACTCCCGCACCAACTCTTCCGTCGGAGGCCGAGGCGGTTCTCGCCAAGGAGACCAGTCTGCTTCTCGCGTCGCGAACCCAAACGGCGGCCCCCCTGCAACTCCGCTTGCTCGACGATCCTTCGGCCGCGATCGTGAAACTGCCAGTTTCAGCCGTGCGGATGCTCATTCACATTCTTGAGGAGATGGCACGGGGCAACGCCGTCAAACTGATCCCAGTACACACCGAACTCACCACTCAGAAAGCGGCGGACATGCTAAACATCTCGCGTCCTTCACTGATTCAGCTTCTCGATGAGGGCAAGATCGAATATCGCCGCGTCGGCACGCACCGCCGTGTCCGATTCGAAGCGCTCATGGCCTATAAGCGGCGCGCGGATGCCGAGCGCCGCGCAGTCCTCGCCGAACTTGCCGCCTACGACCAGGAACTGGGGCTCTGAATGATCCGGAACGTTGCCGTCCTCGCAACCTCGGCTACATGAATTCCTTCGCGGAGGCCTGGCCCGAGGAACCAATTTCGCAACAGCCTGTTGCAAAATTGCGGTGGGGTCAAAACGTTCGGCTTCTCGACCTGGCGAACACCCCGGAAGAACACCTTTGCCATGCCCGCCAGGCGATCCAGCACGACTGGAGCCGCAACCTCCTCGCATTGCACATCGAGAGTGATTCGTACTAACGGCAACGAAAGGGGACTACCAATTTCCAAGCGCCCTTC
>JAEUQE010000302.1 GCA_016789785.1 Bryobacterales bacterium | reverse complement strand
CAGGCGTCGGCAGCCCCGTCGTCGAGCTCTTCAGGAAGGAACTCGCCGGCAGGCCGTGCGCCCGCACGACGCGAATCTGCGACGTCACCATCACCGGCGGCGACTCCGAATCCAAGGATGGCAACGCCTATCGCGTGCCTCGCGACCATCTCATCTCGGCGCTCGAAGTGAAACTCCAGACCCGCGACCTCCTGATCGGCGACACCGTTCATGATGCGGACAAGTTGGTCGAAGAGCTATGCGCCTTCAAGCGCAAAGCCACGAGTTCGAAGGTCCACGACGATCTTGTCTTCGCCACCGCCCTCGCTCTCTGGCCCGCTCCGCGCTGACGCTCTCTGGCCTGCTCCGCGCTGACGCCCGGCCGGTGGCGCAGACTTCAGTCTGCCGCCTCGACACTCCTACCGAGGCCGTCTTCGAAGCCCGGCCATCGCCCACCGGATCCCGGCGGCGACGATTCGCCTCGATCCGCCGCCCCCTCCGGTAACCTTGTACCCCGCTTTTCTCATCTGATATATTCAGTCTGACTGACTCCAACTACGGGCGCTGACGAGCAGGTGTGGTCCGTGAGCGCGCTCCATCGCTCTTCCTTCGAACAGTCGCCTGCTCGGGTTTCCGTTACCGGAGACCATGCGATCGGTTCGGCATTTGGTTGATCAAGACACGAAAGGACGGTGTCTCACAGTGAGTAAGCACCACGACGAGCTGGAAGACAAGGCCCTCAATAGTGGTTTCTCACGCCGCGGGTTTCTCAAGGGCGTGGGTGTCACCAGCGGCGCATTGGGCAGCGCCATCTTGGAAGAAGAAGCTCAAGCACAAACAGGTGGCCGGCTCGCTGGCCCCTCGGCGGTACCCATCACACTGAACATCAATGGCGCGGATCAGAAGCTCACCGTCGAGCCGCGCGTCACTCTGCTCGATGCGTGCCGCAATCATCTCGACCTTACCGGCGCCAAACGCGTGTGCGACCGCGGCACCTGCGGCGCCTGCACCATGATCGTCAACAGCAAGGTGGTCTACGCATGCACCGTGCTCGCCATTGACGCGCAAGGCAAGAAGATCCAGACCATCGAAGGGATCGGCCAGGCCGGCAAGCCGCACCCCGTTTCCACCGCATTCGTCGACCACGATGCGCAACAGTGCGGTTACTGCACGCCGGGATTCGTCATGGCCGCCAAAGGCGTGCTCGATCGCAATCCCAACATCACCACCGAGGAACAGGTGGAGAAAGCTCTGGGTGGAAATCTCTGCCGCTGCGGTACCTATGTGGGCGTCCGCAAGGCTGTTCTGCAAGCCGCCAAGGCCATGAAGGGAGGACGCAATGCCTAATTACAGTTGGCCGCCAATGGAGTCGCGCAAGCAGATCGGCAAGCGCTACCGCCGTCTGGATGGAATTGAGAAAGCGACCGGCAAGGCGAAGTACAACTCCGACCTCAACAAGCCCGGTCTGCTGCACGCCGTGATGCTGACCTCACCCTACGCGCACGCCAAGGTGCGCAGCATCGACACCTCGGCTGCCGAGAAGATCGCCGGTGTGACCGCGGTGCGTGTGATGGCGCCCGCCGGCACGGAACTGCAGTGGGTGAGCCAGGAGATCGCCGCCGTTTCGGCGACCACCGAGCAAGCCGCTCGCGACGCCGTCCGCGCCATTAAGGTCGACTACGAAGTGCTGCCTCACGTGGTGCGCGAAGAAGACCTCTCGAAGGTTGCCGATCGTGCGAAACCCGCCGGGGAACGGGTGACTGGTGATCCCGACAAGGCCTTCAAGGGAGCCGAAGTGGTCAGCGAAGGGACGTATGGAATCCCTGTTTTGACCCATTGCTGTCTCGAGCCTCATGGCCAGGTCATCGAATGGAAGGGCGACCAGATCAACTTCTGGCCGTCGACGCAGAACGTCTCCAACATCGGCCCCGACCTTGCCAAGAACCTCGGTGTTCCGGCCACGCAGGTGAAGGTTCACATGGACCACATCGGCGGCGGCTTCGGCAGCAAGTTCCCGTCCGACAAATGGGGCGTGGAGTGCGCGAATCTTTCCAAGGCCAGCGGCGGACGTCCCGTGAAGCTGTTCCTCGATCGCGCGACCGAACTGAACATTGGAGGCAACCGGCCTTCCGCGTTCGCGAAGATCAAACTTGCGGCGAAGAAGGACGGCACCATCTCGGGTTGGGAATCGAGTTCATGGGGCACTGGCGGCATGGCGGGTGGCGGCATGCCCCCGATTCCGTATGTGTTCCTCAACATCCCGAACCACCGCCTGAATCACACCGCGGTGATGACCAACGGCGGTCCGCTGCGGGCGTGGCGCGCTCCGAACCATCCTCAGGCATCGTTTCTCACTTGCTCGGCGCTGGAGGATCTGGCGGCGAAGCTGTCGCTTGATCCCATGGATGTGTTCGCGAAGAACATGCAGTGGGTGGTGGAAGCACGCCGCGAAAGCTACCTCGCGCAGTTGAAGAAAGCCGCGGAGATGTCCGAGTGGTCGAAGCGCTGGCATCGCCGTGGTGACTCGGGAACTGGCCACATCAAGCGCGGCATGGGCATCGGCATCTGCACGTGGGGCGGTTTGGGCCACGCTTCCACTTGCCGTACCACCATCCATCCCGATGGCTCGGTAATCGTCGAACTCGGGAGCCAGGATCTCGGCACCGGTACGCGCACCATCATCACGCAGGTGGTTGCGGAAACGCTCGGCCTGCCGATGGAAGCCGTGAAGGTGAACATCGGCGATAACTCCTATCCGCCTTCGAACCCCTCGGGCGGTTCCACCACCGTCGGCGGCGTCACCAGCTCCTCGCGCATCTCTTCGGTGAACGCACTGGAGAAGCTGTTTGAGAAAGTCGCGCCCGGGCTTGGAGCGCCGGCCGATCAACTGGAAGCCGTGAATGGCAAGATCCAGGTGAAAGGGAATCCCGCCAAGTCGATTTTGTGGGCCGCGGCCTGCAAGAAACTCGGCGTGCAGAGCATCACGGAGACCGGCACCAACGATCCTCGCAATCCGCGTGGTCTGAACACGCAGGGTGTGGCTGGGATTCAGGTCGCCGACGTTTCCGTCGACACCGAGACCGGCGTGGTCAGTATGAATCGCATGGTCGCGGTGCAGGATTGCGGTCTGGTGATGAATCCTCGCCTCGCCGAGAGCCAGGTTCTCGGCGCCTGCATCATGTCCATCTGCGGCGCGCTGATGGAAGAACGGATTATGGACGCCAAGACTGGCCGGGTGCTGAACCCCGACATGGAGTTCTACAAACTGGCCGGCATCGGCGATATCGGCGAGATTCTCGTCGACATGCACATCACGCCCGAGAACGATAAGCGCGGCGTGATTGGTCTGGGTGAGCCTCCCACCGTGGGCGGTATCGCAGCCATTGCCAACGCGGTGGCCAATGCGATCGGCGTTCGGGTACCGACCGTGCCCCTCACTCCCGATCGTGTGCTGGCTGCCTTGGAAGAGAGGAGAGCATAAGCATGCAAGCCTTCGAATACGCCAATCCCACAACGGTGCAGGAAGCCGTGTCCATGCTCGGCTCCTCCTGGGGAGACTCCGACATTCTGGCCGGCGGCACCGATCTGCTCAGCCTGATGAAGGACTACATTCACACGCCGAAACGCGTGGTGAATATCAAGGGCATCAAGGAACTCCAGGGCATCACCAAGACCGCCACCGGCATCCGGGTTGGGGCGGTGGTGACCTTCGATGAACTCGCCGAGAGCCCTTTGATTCGCACGGAGTATCCTTCGATCACGCAGGCCGTGATGGGCGTCACCAGCCCGCAGATCCGCAACATGGGAACCGCGGGCGGCGACCTCTGCCAGCGCAATCGCTGCTGGTACTTCCGTCAAGGCTTCGGCACCTTGGGCAAGGATAAGGATGGAAGCAGTCTCGTCCCCAACGGTGAGAATCGCTATCACGCGATCTTCCCCAAGGGCGATGCTTACTTCGTCAGCGCGTCCAGCCTGGGCCCGGCACTCATTGCTCTTGGAGCCAAGGTGAAGATCGTCGGACCCTCCGGTCCGCGCGAGATTCCGGTGGAGCAGTTGTTCGCCGCCCCTTCGGACAACAAGGGAAGGGAAGTGTCGCTCGCGGCGAACGAAATCCTCACCGAGATCCACGTGCCCTCCGCACGCGGCGTGAAGAACGCAACGTACGAAGTGCGCCACAAGGATGCGCTCGATTGGCCGCTGGCCACTGCCTCGGTTGCTCTCAAAATGAAGGGCACTACGGTGGCGAGTGCGCGCATCGTGCTCGGTCACGTGGGCCCCACTCCGGTGGTCGCCTCCGATGCCGAGTCAATGCTCGCCGGCAAGGCCATCACGCAGGACCTTGCCACCGAAGCCGGTAAGGCTGCCGTCAACGGCGCCAAGCCGCTCAGTGGCAACAGCTACAAGTTGCAGTTGACGCGAGTGGCGGTGAAGCGCGCACTCATGGAAGCTGCCAAAGCACGGGCCTAGTTCGCCGGTACCAACATGGAACGCTCCAGTCTCACTGTCATCGACGATGATCGTTGCCAGAGCTTGCGTTGGAAAGGGCTCTATATCGACGCCCCCTGGGATCCCAACGTGCAGCATGGCAACGATCGGGCGTTCTGGTGCCACCAGACCCAGACGGTGACGGGACCGGACGGCAAGCCCGTAGACGACTACGAGTGCAACCCGTTCCGGAAGTGTTACGAAGAGTTGTAGCGGATCGGCCGCCGCGTGAGGGTTGGCGGCCGCATCCCGCTTGGTCGCGCATGTTATCATGCGCATAGAGGCGAGGAAACGAGTCGATGAAACTTCTTGCGATCAGTGTAGCCATGGCCACGGCGGCTTTTGCCGGCGGCATTGAGAAATCCAGCATGCACGGCGAGTATGTGGAAGCCCGCACTGCGGACGTCTTCACGGGCCCGTGTTTTGCCAACGCCGAAATCAACCTGATGGGCAATCTGGCCGTGTTTGGCTGGCGCGTGTCCAAGGGTCAGTTCGAAGGCGTGAACCTGGAAGGGCTCGGCGTGATTGGCGTGGTTCGCGCGAGCGCCACGCTGGGTGATGTCACCACGAGTGCCTATCCCGTGAAGTCGGTCATGATCGTGGACGAGCGTGCGAATCCGGAACAGCGCATCGCTTTGCAGAAGTTCGCCAAGAAGATGGGCGGCGATCTGTTGCAGGATGTCGCGAAGGTTTACTACATGCCGGTGGATCTGACGGTGGAGAACAACAATATCCACTCGGCGAAGGCGACCTTGAAGGCCGGCACTCTGGCTGAGATCACCACGCGTGCGATTGGCGGCGGCGATCACATCTGCGCCAACGAGGAAGTGTGGTACACGCCGTTGACGAAGCTGAATCACGCGATGCCTGCGTATGCGCTGAACCACGAGTATCAGGGCGAAGGCCTCGATACCCGCTGGTCGAGCCCCGGCAAGCGCAGCGCGTTCGTCGGCACGTTCCAGTTGAACGATTAATCGGTATTCGGAATCGAGTAGAGGCCCTCATCGCCCTTGTGGGTGGTGAGGGCTTTGCTGTTCTTACTGGGCCTCTGCGAGCACCGAAAAGAGATCGTTAACCGGCAATGCGAAGCCCGGCAGCGCGGTGCTTTCGAGCACGCTGTCTTCTTCGAAAGTGCGGCAGCCGCCGTGCCGCCAGATCTGCACCTGACGGTCGCTCATGTAGACGATCCACACTTCGCGGCAGCCGGCTCGCAGATAGAGACGGACCTTGTGATTGATGTCGGATGCGGCATCATTCGGCGACACGATCTCAATGGCGATGTCAGGCGCACCTGGAACGGGAACGCGGGAAACATCCAGGCGAGCGCGGGTCTCGACGAACACGGCCGAGATGTCGGGCTGGCGGACCGACTCTTCGCTGAACCGGAAATCGACATTCGACAACACATCTCCGAGCCCGTGCTTACGGAAATGCAATTTGAGCCAGTGGAGAAGCTCGGACTCGAGGAGTTGGTGTGCGTAGGAGGGACTGGACAAGGGGATCAATTCTCCATCTTCGAACTCGTAGCTGGAGTCCTCGTGCGAGCGCAGGATCTCTTCGAACTGATCAAGACTGATCGCTGGCTTCGTGCCCATGTCTCTGATTCTAGCGTGTTCTTCGCGCGACTCCGTGAGTACCGAAAAGAGATCGGCGAGCGGCAAGGCGAAGCCCGGTAGCGCTGCGCTTTCCAGCACACTGGCCTCTTCGAGAGTGCGGCAGCCGCCTTGTCTCCAGGGATGCGGGAAACACCGAGCCGACCGCACTCCTCGTTGAACCGGCAATCGGTATTCGACAAAGGCGACAATCCGCCGCCGAGCCCTTGCTTACGGACTCCATCTTCGAACCCGTAGCGGGTGTCCTCGTGGGGTGGCAGTGGTGCCTTACGCCACGCACTGAAGTATGTAGTATTTTCTGCCGTCGTCCTTGGCAATCTGGCCGGCAATTACCCATTCGTGTCGATCGGCGAGATAGACGCGGCGATAGGAATCATATTCGAGTCCGATTTGTTTCTCGATGCGCGAGGATTCCACTTCGCGAGTGTCGCCGGGCGACCAGTTTGTCTTCAGGACTTGGAACGGATCCATCCGCAGTTGATTATACTGCTTGAGGAGGAGGGCTGGCGCGTGGGGCTGGAAGTGGTGTGCAAAGCGGAGATTGACGGGCAGGCGGCCGAGGGCAAGCTGCAACTGGAAGGGACAGAGATCCGCTTCCATGGGCTGCCGAAGCTGAGGATCGCGGTACCGGATCTCACCGCAATAGAGGTGCGCCGGGGCCAACTGCAACTTACATGGAGCGGACGGACCGCGGTGTTTCATTTGGGCAGCGATGCGGAGAAATGGCTGCTGAAGATCCGCTATCCGAAGGGCCGTTTAGATAAGTTGGGCGTGAAGGAAGGGTTGCCCGAGACCTTCCGGATCGGCGTGGTGGGAGTTGCCGACGAGGAGTTTGTGGCGGAACTGGAAGCACGCGCGCCGAAGGTATTCCGGCGGTCGATTCGGGATGCGGACATCCTTTTTGTGGGGATCACGAAGGCGGCGGACCTGGAGCGGATTGGCGGGTTGCGGGATATGCTCAAGCCGGACGGCGCGATGTGGACGGTATACCCGAAGGGCCAGAAGCAACTTACTCAGGCGATGGTGATGGAAGCGGCGAGGTCAGCCGGACTGGTGGACACGAAGGTGGCTGCGTTCTCCGATACCTGCTCGGCGTTGAAGTGGGTGATTCCATTGGCGAAGCGGGGCGTTAAGGAGTAGCGGAAACCGTTGATTTCTAGCAGGCTGCTGAAAAAAGCGTACCCGGCAGAACTTTTCCGTTTATCGCATAACCTTCAGAGGCGGCCTGACGCGCTCGCAGCGGTTTCCGCGTAGAGGGATACGACACGTTATACGCAGTTTTGAGAGTTTTAAAAACACTTCTCCTGTGACTTATGCTGATTGAACTGAAAACACCATCAGGTTTCTCATACGCACTAAGTTGTACGCTGTCACCGTGAACCTGAACATCCACCCAACACGCTCCAGCCCCCGATGCCTCGTCTTGCGCAGCATCCCGATCGTCTTGATCCAGCCGAAGACTTCCTCCACCCGTTTGCGCTTGCGCTGACTTACCTCGTACCCTGCATGCCTCGTCGTACGGCCATCAATCGCGCTTCCCCCGCTCCGGTTGAGGTTCTGCGCAACGTGCGGCGTCACGTTCATCCCGCGCATCTCCGCCACGAAGTCCTTGGTATCGTAGCCACGATCCGCTGCCAGTGTGATACGTCCTTCGCCACCCAATCGCTCGATCATCATCATCGCCGCATCCCGCTCTGCCGTCCCATTGCATTGCACCAGTTCAGCGTCCACCACCAACCCGTTGCGGTTCTCGATCAGGACGTTCCCACAGTATGCCAACTTCGCTTCATGCCCACCGCTCTTGCGGGCCAGCCGTGCATCCGGATCCGTTCGCGACTCGTGGGTATCGTTCCGCCGCTCCTCCCCATGAAAGTCGATCGTAGGATTTCCGGGATCATCTGGCGGCGCAACTGGCTTATCCTTGCGCTGGAAACTCTTTTGGCTCGCCCACGCTTCGATCAGGGTCCCGTCCACGCTGAAGTGCTCGTCCGACAGTAGACCCGCCGCTCGTGCCTGGTCCAGGACCCGATCGAAGAACTTTTCTGCGATGCCACCCTCCAATAGCCTGTCACGGTTCTTGGTATACACCGTCGGCACCCAAACCGCATCGTCCATGTTCAGTCCAACAAACCAGCGAAACAGAAGGTTGTACTCCATCTGCTCCATCAACATCCGCTCGCTGCGAATGGAGTACAACACCTGTATCAGCAGCGCTCTCAACAACCTCTCTGGAGCGATCGACGGACGGCCAAACGCCGAGTACATCTTGTCGAATTCTGGTGAAAGCGCTCTTAACGCGATGTCGGCCATTTGCCGGATTGGGCGCAGGGGATGATTCACTGGCACCCGCTCCTCGGGTGACAAATAGCTGAACATCGTACTCTGTTGGGTGTCGGGTCCTCGCATAGTCGTTAAAACATTTCGACGTCGTTTTGTTTCAGTCGGTTACACTGTGTCGGACTTTTTCAGCACCCTGCTAGGTTCGCTTTCGTCTCCGGGACCGAGTCGTCAAGGGACGGAGACATCGGCCGCCCCGCTTCCACAAAGACGACT
>JAEUQE010000301.1 GCA_016789785.1 Bryobacterales bacterium | reverse complement strand
TGCAACGTGGTGAAGTGCCGTCCACCCGACAACCGCACGCCGGAGCCCGATGAAATGGAGGTCTGCGGCCAGTTTCTGTTCCGCCAGCTTGCCGCGATCAAGCCTAAGGCGATTTGCGCGCTCGGCGGCACGGCGGCCAAGGCCCTGCTCGGACGCAAGGAAGGAGTTACCAAAATGCGCGGGAATTGGTATCAGTGGACCAATATCCCCGTGATGGTGACTTATCATCCGTCTTTCTTGCTGCGTGCTTACAACAAGGATGCCAAGCGGGAGGCATGGGAAGATTTGAAAAAGTTATTCCATTTCGTGTATGACTAAGGGATTGTTTGTAACCTTCGAAGGGGTGGAAGGCGGCGGAAAGAGCACGCAAATGCGCCGGCTGGCCTCGCGTCTTCGGGGGATGGGACTTGGGGTTGTGGAGAATATCGAGCCCGGAGGAACACGCATCGGGAAGCAGATCCGCAGCATTCTGCTTGAGGCGGCGCACCAGGAATTGAGTTCCACGGCCGAGCTGCTGCTCTTCTTTGCCAGCCGCGCGCAAGCGGTGGATGAACTGATCCAGCCCGCGCTCGCCCAGGGCCAGATCGTACTCTCCGATCGCTTCACGGACTCGACGCTTGCCTATCAGGGCGGCGGGCGCGAACTCGGCTGGGACGTGGTGCTTGCGCTCGATCGTGTGGCCTGCCGTGGTCTGAAGCCTGCGCTGACGCTTTGCTTCGACCTCAATGTGGAAGCCGGCCTGCTCCGCGCGCGACGCCGCAACGTGGAAGACGGACAGACTGAAACAAGGCTCGACGATGAGTCACTCACGTTTCACCGGCGGGTCCGTGCGGCCTATCATCGCCTGGCGGAACTCGAACCGGATCGCGTCAAGCTCATTGATGCGGCGCGCCCAATTGACGAGGTCGAGCAGGCAGTGTGGGAACTCGTGCAACCGCGTGTCGCCGGAGTTCACACGAAGTCTTGACCTTCGTGGAGCCTGCGATTCCGGCAGGTGGGCATGCCAGCGCCAGCGGCCCCAAAGCCATGTTTGCCCGGGAAGAAAAAGCGTCTTGGTATACTGGCGCAAATAGAGACACCGAAGGTAAGGAGGACAGACATGAACCAAGGGCGTAAGAAACTTGTGGCTCTGGCGCTCGGGCTCGCTGTCGGCATGATTCTCTATCGGGTCCTCTTTGGCGGATGAACGTTGCCGGCCGCGGCAACGCCCCTCGCCCGGGCTTCGGTGATCTCGGGATGGCGCGCAGCCCTCAGCGGGCCTGCAGACCTGGCAGACGCACCACGTAAGCATGCTGTGCCTTCGATGCCCACCCCGGCGCCGCGGGCATGTCGATGACAACGTCGTTGCCCATGCTTTCCACTGCAATGCCGCGGCGTGTCCTTCTCGCCATCGGAGAAGATGAGGGACGGCTTGCATTGCGTGACAACAAGATCCTGAAACCGCGGACGCATATGCTTGAGCGGGAGGGTTCAACCCCTCTTGAGCGCCGAAGAGCGCGGCAGTGGCCGACGATTCTGTCGCTTGCTCAGCCGCCGTTCGGGTTCCAGGATCGCGGGTGTGCTTCGTGGCCTGTTCACTGAGAATCTGGGCCTCCAGGATGACGTAGTGTCCTTCCGTGGAAAATTAAGGACGGCCGCAAGAGGCTCGACGACAATACATCCAGGGAGATTGCCCGCCGCAGGCGGATTCTTTCCTGCGAGCGTTGCCACCGCGAAGAGCCCAGCCTCGAATCGATAGAACGAGGGGCGCCAGGTCTCCTCACGTTTTGCGATTTCATTCTTGCAATCGTGGAGCAGTAGATCCATACTGTCCTCGACGCGTAGAAAAGATTATGTGGCGGATGTTATTGGCCGGAATGGTGGGAGCAGGCGGGCTGCTAGGTGGTGGCACATGTGATCTAGGGAACCGCGCGCTGAGGGAGCCCAACCACGTTGCTAGCGTCATGTTTGGGGCGGATGCCTATGATCCGGTTGCGCTCCGGAACTACGTCGAGAGCCGGACGGCTGTTTCTGTTCTCGCGGCTTATTTGCTGGGATTCTTAGGACCTGACGAGAACTCAGTGATTTCATTGCGCAAGGCGGTTCGCGATGACAATGATCCAGTGCTGGAATTCATCGCATTGGAAGCCTTATGTAGGTTAGGAATTAATGACCTGACTTCGGAAGGAGTCAGGAAGATGAGATCTTTTATTCGTGATCAGCGTCCAGCAGCGCGGGTCGCAGGGGCGAGATTAGCTGGACTTCTTGCCACCAATGGCGTCTATGACGGCTGGGCACATATTCTCAATACGCTTTCGAAAAGTGACACCAGATCCGCAGAGTTTTATGAAGCCCTGCAGTGCCTGGGTAACTTTAGGAAGATGGGCCGGGGTAACTCTATTTATAGGGAAGTACTGGAGAAAATACCAGCTTCGGAGAAAACTCGGCGAGAGCGGATACAGCAGTACATTCCAAAGAGCAAGTAAGTTTCGAGCGGTGCCGTTGCAGACGGCCCTCGCTCTTCCCCCTGCGCTGCTTGGCTTGGATTGGGTTCTACACGCGCGGTATTGCGGGCCTTCCAGGTGGGAAATGGTGGCCGTCGTAAATAAGACCGCCGGGTGTCCTGCGTCGACACGGCTGTACCAGTCTTCCTTCCTACGCAATCCGAGCGCGGTTGCGAGGCTCGGGCCACAGCTTTTTCGAACCTGGCCTATGAAAAGATTTACCTCTCGTTGGTAGCAAGGAGTATGCAATGAAACTGATTCTGTCTGTTTTTCTGCTGACGTCGTTTGCCCAGGGGCAAACTGAGAAGGCTCGCCCTTGCAGGCCGCTAGGTGAAGCTAACAACAGCGAACTCTTCGCTCGTTTGCGCGAAGTCGATGCCCTTCGGAACGCCGAACGCGATGAAATGACCCTCATACGCGAGCTGTCCACCAATGCTCACCGGCGCGCAGCAGTCTCAGCATACGCTCTGGGTCATTTGCCCAAGACGGAACAGAGTGTTCTGGCGTTGCGTCTGGCTTCGCGCAAGGCGCGCCTTCACGTGGCCTATTTTGCCAGTAGCGCGCTATGCCAACTTGGCGATCTGGAGTGGATGCGCGGTGCAGAAGACAGAATCCGTGAGCCGGCCAGGGACGCTGCTGCAATTGAAATGGCATCCATCCTTGCTCTGAACGGTTCTTACGCCGGCTGGCCGCGGATCCTCGATTTACTTCGCCAAGCGGAGCGCCCCGATGATCCGTTCGCCATGGCTGCGTTGGGCGCCCTGCACTACTTCGTACGTGCTCGAGACGGCGATGATCCGGTCACGGAGTTGTGGAAGGACCGAAACAGGTATCCTGCCGTTCGTGTGGCCATCGAGAAGGAGATCCGCCGGCTGAAGCCAGAACTTGCACAAAGCGAATGACGAAGGTGGACTACTTGGCCACAACCAGTCTTGCCCTGGATGCCATTGGCTGGCGCGACCCAGCGACGCTGCCAGTGTTGGAACACGAGCGCGAAAAAGTGGGTGCTTTGACGATGCGCGCAGTCCTCAGCGGGCCTGCAGACCCGGCAGACGCAGCACGCAGGCATGCTGTGCCTTCGAGGCTGACCCCGGCGCCGCGGGCATGTCGATGACAACGTCGTTGCCTGACGCTTTCCACTGCAATACCGCGGCGTGTCCCGCCATGGTGACCTGCATCGTCTCGGGCGCCGACACATTGCGCAGCCTCAGGCTCGCACCCGGCCATCCCGGCACGATGGCAAAAACATTTTCGCCCTTCTTTGTGAAGAACGCTTCAATCACCGCCTGACCAGGTTTCCTTGCCTCAATGAAGTCCGTGACTTCGTAGCGCGTCATGAACTCGCCGGTTTCGAGCTTCGGTGGTTCGCCCGTACTCCATTGCCGCGTGCGCACCCAGGGCGTGGTGCCATAGACCGCATCGCCGTTCGTGCCAAGCCACTTGCCGATCTGCCGCAGACGTTCTTCCATGATCACGGGGATGCGCCCATCGGCCGTCGGCCCAATGTCGAGCAGCAGATTGCCCCCGCGGCTCACAAGATCCACCAGCATCAGAATCAGTTCCTGTTCGGTTCGATAGTCCGCCACGCGTTCCACACGGTTGTAGCCGTACGACCGGCCCATGCCGCGACTCTCTTCCCAGGGATGATTGCTGCCTTCGAGACCGGCCGTGTACTCCGTCGTGTAGTAACCGCCGTGCTTGTGGCGCGTCTCCTTGCCCCAACGATCGTTGATCACCACCTCATCCTTCACCGCGGATTCGTTGAACAGCCATGCCATCATGTCCGCGCTGTTCCAATCCGCGCTCGGCATGTCCCACTCGCCATCGGAGAAGATGATGGAGGGGTTGTATCGCGTGACAAGATCCTCAAACTGCGGCCGCATATGTTCGCGAGCGTAGCGCTTGCGGTCCTGAAGCCAGAGCGGGTTGTACCATTCGTACAGCGAGAAGTAGTAACCCATTTTGAGACCCTTCGCGCGCACTGCATTTGTCAGGTCTCCGAGCACATCGCGCTTCGGCCCGGTCTCGACGGCATTCCACGGACGGTTCCACGTCTTCGAGGCATGCGCGCTCGGCCACAACGCAAAACCCTCATGATGTTTGGAGGTCAGCACGACGTAGCGTGCGCCCGATGCGCGAAACACATCGGCCCAATGATCGGGATCGTACAACTCCGCTTTGAACATCGGCGCAAACTGCGCATAGTCGAAGTTTTCGCCGTAGACACGCTTGTGGAAGTTCCATGTCTCATTGGGCGCGCCCTTGTGCAGCGGGCCCCGCTTCAAGTGGTTCCAGTACCATTCGGCGTAGGCATCGCCACCCTTCGCATTCGGCGGAGCGTAGCCCGGCACGGCGTAGACGCCCCAGTGAATGAAGATGCCGAACTTCGCGTCGCTGAACCATTGGGGAGTTGGCCGCTTGTCAATCGACTCCCAATTGGACTGATAGCGCGTCTGCGCGTGGAGGCCCATCGCCAGCATCGCAATGGCGAGATATCGAAGCATGAGTGCACCTCGTAAAGAACTTGGAACTTCTCATCATCCTACAATCCAGCATCGGGCACAGACGCAGAAACATGGGCGGCAGAAAGCACGCACTCGGGCTCGCTACCCAAAGTGGGTGGCGCCGCTGCGCCGCTTCCCGGCCGTCAGGCCACGCGGCACGTGAGCGCTCTGCCTCTCGCGCGCGGAATCGGACATAATGAACCTATGCGGCAGGTTCTTATCTATCGCGGAGAGGACGGTTTCTGGATCGCCGAGTGTCCCAGCCTGCCGGGCTGCATCACTCAAGGCGAGACTCAGGATGCTGCTTTGGCTGGAATCAAGGAAGCCGTTCAGGCCTACACTGGCGCCTTGGAAGCCGACAACCTGCCGGTCCCAGAAGAGCATTTCGACGCCCGCCTCGTTACCGTGTGACGCACCTTCCCGTGATCTCCGGAAGGGCTTGTGTTCGCGCCCTGGAACAAGCCGGATTCCGTGTTGTTCGTCAGGTTGCAGCCACAGCGTACCGCGGCGCGATAGTCCGTTTTGCCAAGTGGTTGTGCCGGACCACCGGACACTCGATCGCGGAACGTTGCGTTCCATCCTTCGATTGGCGGGAATCACTCCAGAGCTACTCCGCGAACTGTTGTGAACCGGCGCCGTTGTTTCCCGGCCCTCGCTGGACTCGCGCCGCGGATCGCCGGCGTCTACCAGGTGATTGTCCGTCTGCCTGCCGACGCAACCCGGCGATCCACGCTCCATTGCGACGGCGCCGAGGCACCCATCTGGGTTCTCCGCTAAAGCTTGCCACCGGCGGACCCGCGTTGCATTCGCGCCGAAAACTCTGATATATCTAACTCACTTCTACAGAAGGGGAGCCGAGACAATGCTACGTAAGCTGGGTCTGCTGCTTGTGGTCTGTGTTTCCGCATTCGCGCAGAGCGAACGCGGTTCGATTTCCGGTCTGGTCACCGATCAAACAGGTGCCGCCGTTCCTGCCGCCGAGGTCTCCATCATCCATCGTGAGACCAACAACGTGATCAAGGCCGTCGCTACGGCCACCGGCGAATACAGCGCGCCGAACTTGCTACCGGGCGTCTATCGCATTGAAGCAGGCGCTACAGGCTTCAAGCGATTCATTCAGCCAAGCTTGGTGGTTGCGGCCGGCGCCACCGCGCGCGTCGATGTCCAACTGCAGATCGGCCAGGTCTCCGAACAAGTGGAAGTCTCCGCTTCCGCCGTCACCGTGCAGACCGACAACGCCAAAGTATCGACGCAAGTGGAAACACGCATGGTGGACGAGTTGCCGCTCGTTGTCGCAGGTTCCATGCGCAGCCCGTTCAATCTGGTCGCCGTGGTGCCCGAAGCTCGCGGCGACGGCCAGCAACTTTCGATTGGCGGCGGCCAGGCCGCGGCGTGGGACGCAACGCTCGATGGGCACAGCGTCGGCACGAACCGCTCCGGCGATACCGCCGAAGCCGCGTTGAACACACCTTCCGTCGAAGCGCTCACCGAGTTCACCGTCGACACCAACGGCTTCAAAGCGGAGTACGGCCAGGCCAGCGGCGGCGTGATGACGTTCGCCTCCAAGTCCGGCACGAATTCCTTCCACGGTTCCGCCTACGACTTCCTGCGCAACGACGTCTTCGACTCACGTGGCTTCTTCGCCACCCGGCGCAGCATCTACCGTCAGAACGATTTCGGCTTCACCGTATCGGGCCCGCTCTACGTGCCGAAGGTCTACAACGGCAAGAACAAGACCTTCTTCTTCGTATCCTACGAAGGTTTTCGTAATCGCGTGGGAGCGAACAACACGATCCTCAGCGTGCCCACTCCCGAGATGTATCGTGGCGACTTCCGCAACTGGGTGGACCCCAACGGCCGCGCCATTCCGGTCTACGACCCCGGCACCACGCGTCCCAACCCCGCGGGCAGCGGCTTCGTCCGCGACATGTTCCCCAACAACCAGATCCCCGTCAGCCGCTTCTCCCGCACCTCGCAAGCCATCGCGCAATTCGGGCAGAGCGTGCAGCCCAATCGCGGGTTCGCGCCCGGCAGCAGCGACTATGTGCGCCGCAACTACATCGTCACCGGCGGCACGATGATCCAGCCCACCGACAAATGGAGTGCGCGCGGCGATCATGTCTTCAACTCGAAGCACCGCGCCAGCTTTCTGTGGAACGCCACGTCGTTCCGCAACAAACCAGGGCCACAAGGCCCTCCCGGCTTGCCCGAGCCGCTGTGGAATGGCCAGATTCAAGCCTGGGACACCGAGGCCGGCCGCTTCTCGCATGACTGGACCGTCTCCTCGTCGATGGTCAACCACTTCTCGTTCGCCAAGAACGGATTCACCAAGAACAGCTTCTCCGCCAACGTGGATAAGAACTGGAAGGACAAGGTCTGCATCGCTAACGTGGTCGACTGCAATCAGAACTTCCCCACCATCAACATGAGCGACTTCACCTCCTGGGGCGCGGTGAGCTACAACGGCACTCGCCAACCCGGCTGGGGCATCAAGAACGACCTGAGCTACATCCGCGGCAAGCACACCATGAAGTTCGGCTTCCAGTATCAGGATCAGAACGCCGATGGCTTCGGCCAGCAGGACATCGCGGGCCGCGCCGACTTCAGCTATCTCGGCACTTCCATCCCTGGCCAGACAGCGTTCCCCGCGAGCGGCGGCAACGGCTTCGCATCGTTCCTGCTCGGCGATGCGTTCCTCGGGCGTACGGAGACGATTCGCGCGGTAACGCAACGCTTCCCCTACTTCGGCTTTTACGCGCAGGATGACTGGCGCATCACGCGCAAGCTCACCATCAACATCGGTCTTCGTTACGACTTCACGCAGCCGCCCACCAACAAGAACGACGAATACAGCGACTTCAATCCGGACCGCCCCAACCCAGGCGCCGATGGCCGCCCCGGAGCGCTGTGGTTTGCCGGCTTTGGTCCTGGCCGCGAGAATCGCCGGAGTCTCGTGCCCGGTTGGTACAAAGGCTTCGGCCCGCGCTTCGGCTTCGCATACACGCCTGATAACAAGACCACGGTTCGCGGCGGATTCGGAAGATCCTTCGGCCGCGTGACGGCGGTGCAAGGGAGCGGACACTTTGCCGGCTTCATCGGCCAGTATGTTTTCGAGAACGCAACGCAAGGCGTGCAACCAACCTTCCGCATGGATCAGGGTCTGCCTGCCTACATCCTGCCGCCTTCGATTGATCCTGCCTTTTCCAACGGCAACAACGTCGACTGGTGGCAGGGTCAAGAAGCCACGCGCGCACCCGAGAATCTCTTCTGGACCTTCACCATGCAACGCCAGATGGCTTCGAACACGGTGCTCGAAGTCGGCTACAACGCCAGCATCGGGAACCGCCTGCAGACTGGTCTGCTGAACTTCAATCAGGTGCCCACCGGGATCTTCAACGATCTGGTGTCGCGTTTCGGAACCACGCAGGCTCTCAACATCCTTCGTGCCGACATCAACTCCGCGGCAGCACAGAGCGCGGGCATTCGCTCGCCCTATCCGAGTTTCCCGAATCAACGTTTGCGCACGGTGAATCAGGCGCTGCGGCCCTACCCGCAGTTTCAGAATATCGTCACCGGCGTGCAGAACGGAGATAAGAGCGGGCACTCCACCTATCACGCGCTGATCGTTCGTGCGGACCGCCGCTTCTCGCGCGACATGACGTTCCAGTGGAGCTATGTGCTCTCAAAACTGCTCACCGATTCCGATACCTAC
>JAEUQE010000300.1 GCA_016789785.1 Bryobacterales bacterium | reverse complement strand
TGTGGCGGGAAGCCGAGATGATCGCACTTACTCCGAAAAGCTTCAGCCTGCTGCGTGTGCTCGTCGAGAACGCGGGCAGGTTGGTGACCAAGGAAGAGTTGCTCGAAAAGGTATGGCCCGGCACCTTCGTGACGGATGCCGTGCTGAAAGTGTGCGTGCTCGAGATTCGCAGGGCGCTGAATGAGAATCACAAGAACCCGCGCTTCATTCAGACGCTGCACCGGCGCGGCTATCGCTTCATCTGCCCGGTGGACACGGCGCCAGTCTCCAACCCGGCGCCCCCGCGGACCGTCGCCCCCCCGGAAATCAGCCCACCGCCCGTTCTCATTGGCCGGGAATTCGAGACCGCCCGGTTTGAGGAGTATCTCCGCCGTGTCCAACAAGGTTCGCGGCAGATCGTCTTTCTTTCGGGCGAACCGGGCATTGGCAAGACTGCCCTGGTGGAGCACCTCCTTCGAATGGGAGCGAAAGAGGGAATTCCCCTTGCTATCGGGCAGTGTTTGGAGCATTTCGGAGAACGCGAACCCTACTATCCGCTGCTCGACGCGTTCCAGCGCGCGGTTCGCCAGTGGGGCGATGCCCGCATCCTGCCCGTGCTTCGCCAGCACGCGCCCACATGGCTCGCGCAGATGCCCGGATTGCTAAGTCCGGAAGAGTCCGACCGCCTCCGCGCCGACGTCTTCGGCGCCACGCGCGAACGCATGCTTCGCGAAATGAGCGATGCCATCGATGTGCTGGCCGCTGCATCGCCACTCGTGCTGGTCCTGGAAGATCTGCACTGGGGCGACGTTTCCACACTGGATTGGATTCGATGGGTTGCGAACCGCCGCGAACAGAGCCGCCTGCTCGTGGTCGCCACCTATCGCCCGGTGGAAGTGATTCTCAACAACCATCCGCTGAAAGCGCTCAAACAGGAACTGGTGGCTCGCAAGCTGGCCTCGGAGCTACCCATCGATCCGCTGTCACCGGAAGCGGTTCAGGCTTACGTGGATCACCGTTTTCAACCCAACGGATTCCCGGTGGCGTTCAGCGAAATGCTCTACCGGCTCAGTGGCGGAAATTCGCTATTTTTGGTAAACATATCGAATTTCTGCCACGAGCAAGGGATCATCGTGAACTGCGGGGACGGCTGGTGTTTGCGGGGAGACCTCCAGACTCTGCGGCACGCCGTGCCCGAAACGCTCGCGCAAGTCATCGAACACCAAGCCGAACATCTCACCGCGCAGGAGCGGGATTTGCTCGAAACCGCAAGTGTGGCCGGCCTCGAATTCGCGCTTGCGTTCCTGCCACGGTTGCGGGATGACGCGGCGGCGGAGGAACTGTGCGAAAGCCTCTCGAAGCGCAAGCTCTTCCTTCGGGCTGCCGATATGGCGGAGTTGCCGGGCGGCGAGATCAGTCCCCGCTACGCGTTCATCCACGCGATTTACCGGCAGTTCTTCTATCGCGGTCTCTCGCCGGCGCGGCGCATCAAGCTGCATCAGGCGGCGGGCACGACGATTGAGGAATCCACGCACGGCGATACGATCTTCGCTACCGAGATGGCGCATCATTTCCAGGAGAGCCATCAATGGGAGAAAGCGATTCACTACCTGTGCGCGGCGGCCCAGACCGCGGCGCGGCGTCACGCGCATCATGAGGCGTCCACCCTGCTGCACCGCGCTTCGAAAGCCGTCGAGAGGCTTCCCGAAAGCCGCCGCACGCAGATCGACCTTGATACGCGTGAGCAGATCGGGTTGCACTACCGGCTGACGGGCCAACTGGAGCGCTCGATTCTCGAATTCGAGCAACTCGCCAAGATCGCCGCCAGGCAGGACAATCCGCGGGCACAACTGAAAGCGAAGCTCTGGCTTGCGAGCGTGTACTCGTGGAACGACCGCACCGAGTGTCTTGCCGCATCGGACGAGACGGTGAAGCTTGCAGAATCGGAAACCTGCGCGGACTTTCGTGCCAACGTGCGCGGGCAAGCCGCCTACTGGAATCTGCTGTTCCGCGGCTGGAGCCACATGGATGCGCGGGATTCGGAGACCGCGCTGCGGGCGGCGGTCCGAACCGGCGATCAGGCGTTGATTGCGTTGCATGCGAGCCGGCATTCGTATTTCCAGTCGCTGGCCGGCGGCTATGACGCTGCTTCGGACACCGCGGAAATCGGCCTTCGCGCCGCATTCGACGCCGGCAATCTCGCCGACTACGCCATCGGCCAGTATTTCCAGGCGTGGGCGCTACTCCACGCGGGCCGCTGGGGGCAGATGGAGCAACTCCTGGATGGAGCCACACGGCTTGCGCAACGCAACCGGCACGAGCATTGGACCATCCTGTTCCGTCTGATGGAAGCATGGCTACGGATTCACGCCCACTCGTTCGAGGAGGCAAGGAATCTCGCCGAAGACTGTCTTACCCGCGCGCGCCGCGTCCGTCACGAATTCAGCCAGCAGATGGCGCTGGTTCTCCTGGGTCAGGCCAACACGGGACTGGGCGATTTCGACTACGCATCGGAGTGCTTCGATGAACTGGGCGAATGGCAGTCGCGTCAGCGTATTCTGATGGATTGGATCTGGCAGATGCCGTTGCAGCAGGGGCTGGCGGAGTTGCATCTCGCGTCAGGCGACCCGGAGCGTTCGCAACGGGAAGCGGCACGCTTTCTCGAAGTGGCCGAAGCGGCGGCGGAGCCGACTTGGCGCGCGCTTTCCCATCTCTCGCTTGCTCGTGCCGCGTTGATTCTTGACCAGCAGTCCGCTTTCGAGAATGAGGTGTACACGGGCCTCGCCGCCATCGAGAGGCACGACGCCCCGCTCGCCGAGTGGCGGCTGCGAGCACTCGCGGCTCAATTGGACCCGGATGGGAAGCATCGCGACTGTGCGCTGGCTATTCTGGACCGGCTCACGGCGCAGCCGCTTTCCCAGGATCTGACTTCCTCGTTGCTCCGGTCGCCGGAGGTACGCCTTCTCGCGGGAAGTTCTTCCGAGTTCGCCGGCGTGTGAGCGCGCGGTGGCGATTCTGGACCGTCTTACGGCGCAGCCGCTTTCCCAGGATCTGACTTCCTCGTTGCTCCGGTCGCCGGAGGTGCGCCTTCTCGCGGGAAGTTCTTCCGAGTTCGCCGGCGTGTGACCGTGCGCTGGCGATTCCGGACCGTCTTACCGCGCAGCCGCTTTCCCAGGACTTGACTTCCTCGTTGCTCCGGTCGCCAGAGGTACGCCTTCTCGCGGGAAGTTCTTCCGAGTTCGCCGGCGTGTGAGCGCGCGGTGGCGATTCCGGACCGTCTTACGGCGCAGCCGCTTTCCCAGGAGTTGACTTCCTCATTGCTCCGGTCGCCAGAGGTACGGCTACTCGCGGGAAGTTCCGAGTTCGCCGGCGTGGGATTGCTGACGACGAGACCGGTTTCTTTTTGGGCTTCGAAATGCTTGCGTTTCCTGACTGTTCGGCATAGCATGTTCGTGGACGACATCTTTCAGGAGCGCGCATACGATGAAACCCCGTGTNNNNAATGCTTGCGTTTCCTGACTGTTCGGCATAGCATGTTCGTGGACGACATCTTTCAGGAGCGCGCATACGATGAAACCCCGTGTCCGGATGTTGACTCTCCTCCTTCTCTCGACTTGTCTGCTTCTGTTTGGTCAAATGCCAAGGACCAGCACCGTGGAACCCGCCATCGCCAAACCGGGCGCCGAGTTGACCATCACCGGCGAGAGCCTGGACGCGAAAGTGGTAAAGGAAGTTTTCCTCACCGACGGCCAGAACGACACCAAGCTCGCCATCTCCTCACAAACGGCTACCTTGATCAAGTGCAGGATTCCAGCGAGCATGAAGACCGGGCGGTTCGGCATCATGCTCCTGACCGCCGGCGCCGATCCCAAGCTGATTGAGCAGCCTCTGCGCGTCACGATTGAATAAACGGTGACATGCAGCGCCCCGCAGCAGGCAGCGCGGCGTGACGGCTCGCCGCAATGCTCTTCATTTAGGGCGTAGCCAAGTGTCCCGAATCAGGACCCGGCTACGGTAACGCAGACTTCAGTCTGCCGCGTCGACAATGTTGTCGAGGCCCGTGTTCGGGGCCGGCGAATCGCCCTGGTGGATCATCAGCGTTCGATCAGTGGTATTCTTCCGCGCGGTTCGCCAATCCCACCTTCATCGGGTATCTTCGCTCCCCTCGCCAGGCCCCGGGATGAGGCTCGGCGCGGCAGGCTGAAAGCCCTGCGCTACCGTGAGGTGCGCGGCGCCAAGATGCGAAAGTGAACAGTATTGGGCCTACCTGCTTGAGGCCTGCAATCGTTGGGTCCGGGGACACTGGGAGAAGACCACGTGCCCGAAACACCCAGGATCCGAAGCTAGCGGTCCCACAGGGGGGCTCCGCATTATTCTGATCTTTCGCTTCGACCCGCATCCCTCCTATCATGGAGATGGTGTTGTGTTTCCGGTGGGGGGCCGCGGAGCCAACGGACGCTACTTTGCTGCACAAAGGAATAGACTGTGACGACAGAATTCGACTATGACCTGCTGGTGATTGGCTCCGGCCCGGCAGGCCAAAAGGCGGCGATCCAAGCCGCGAAAGCCGACAAACGTGTCGCGGTGATTGAGCGAAAGACCGTGGTTGGCGGGGTGAGCGTCAACACCGGCACGATCCCCAGCAAGACTCTGCGCGAAGCGGTGCTGTATTTGTCGGGCTACCGGGAACGGAATTTCTACGGGGCATCTTACTCGGTGAAGCAGAACATCACGATGGAGGATCTGCTGGTCCGCACCGACCAGGTGATCCGCCACGAAATCGATGTCACGCGGCACCAGATGATGCGCAACCGGGTGGAACTGATTTCCGCGTATGCCTCATTTGTGGATCCGCATACGCTCAACCTCGATTTCACCGACAGCCATTCGACACGCAACGTCACGGCGCGCTACATGATCATCGCGACCGGCACGGAGTCCACCGAGGACCCACACATCCCATTCGATGGAAAGCTGGTCTTCACGAGCGAGGACATCCTCAAACTGGACAAACTGCCGCGCAACCTGACGGTGATCGGCGCGGGCGTCATCGGCTGCGAGTATGCCAGCATGTTCGCGGCGCTAGGCGTGCGCGTGACGCTGGTGGACAAACGACCGCGCCTGCTTCCGTTTGTGGATGAGGAAATCGCCGATGCGCTGACCTACCAGCTTCGCGAGAATCGCGTGACCATGCGGCTCGGCGAAGAGGTGAGCGGGATTGAGCGAATCGACGATGAGAACGGCCCGCGGGTCCGCATTCTCCTCGGCAGCGGAAAGCAGATCATCACGGACAAGGCGCTCTACAGCATCGGCCGCACCGGCAACACCTCACGGCTCAACCTTCCTGCCGCCGGTCTGCAGGCCGACGACCGGGGCCGCATCCAGGTCAACAGCAGCTATCAGACCGACGTGCCCCACATCTACGCCGCCGGTGATGTGATCGGATTCCCGAGTCTTGCTTCCACTTCCATGGAGCAGGGCCGTGTAGCAGCGTGCCATGCCTTCGGGATCGATTCGCTGGCCCTGCCGGAGCTGTTTCCTTATGGCATCTACACCATTCCGGAGATCTCCATGGTGGGACGCAACGAGGAAGAACTGACAAAAGCGGGCGTGCCGTACGAGATCGGCAAGGCGCGGTACCGCGAGATTGCCCGCGGGCAGATTCTCGGCGACTCCACAGGGCTGCTGAAGCTGATCTTCTCTCCGGATGACCGGAAACTGCTGGCGGTCCACATTATCGGGGAAGGCGCGGCGGATCTGGTGCACATCGGGCAGGCGGTATTGGCGCACGGCGGAACCATCGACTACTTCATTGATGCCGTATTCAATTACCCAACGCTGGCCGAGTGCTACAAGACGGCGGCGTTCGATGGGATCAACCGGATCGGCGGGTAGAGACGGGTCTAATCCACCGGGTCCGAAAGGGTTAAAGTGTTTTGACCTTGGGGACGTAAGGTACTCTGACGCCGAAGTCAGAGAAAAACCCGAATTGGCACACCGCTTCATCCGGTTCAAACTGAGGGTAACGTCCATGATTGCTGCCCTCGATCACGCATTGAACGCACAGGGTCACGTCACGCCCGAGCCGTTCGTTCCGCCCGTACCCCAGAGCATTGAGGAGACAGGCCTTTCGGAAACGCTGCTCAAGCAGATGATCCTGAAGATGCTTTACTTTCGTGGGGAAGTGTTGGGGCGCGATCTTGGGCGCTTGCTCGGGCTGAACTTCAGCATCATCGAATCGCTGCTGGAGTTCTTCAAGATGCAGCATCTGGTGGCGGTGAAGCGGTCCATGGGGATGGGGAACGTTTCGGCGGCATTCACGCTCTCCGACCAGGGCCGGGTGCTCGCGCAGAAGTACATGGACGCCAACACCTACTCGGGAAAGGCGCCGGTTCCATTGGAACAGTACGCGGTAGCCGTGAAACTGCAGCGCCGAACCAAGAACTGGCTGACGCGGGACAAACTTCTTGCCGCTTTCCGCCACATGGTAGTGAATCCCCGCGTCCTTGGCCAGATCGGACCGGCCGTAAATGCGGGGAAGTCCTTTCTGATCTACGGGCAGCCTGGAAACGGAAAGACCTATCTCGCCGAAGCGCTGATCCGGATCGAGAGTGACCCGATTTATATCCCTTACGCGATTGAGTGTCAGGGCCAGATCATCCAGATGTACGATCCGCTCTATCACGAGCGGCTGGAGGTGGAGGAAGAGGAGAACTCCATCTGGATCTCGCAGGACTCGCAGCACGACGGGCGCTGGTTTCTGGCGAAGCGGCCGTTCATCATCACCGGTGGTGAGCTTACTCTGGAAATGCTGGATCTTGCCTTCAAGCCGGACTCGCGCACTTACGACGCACCTTTCCAGTTGAAGGCAAACAACGGGATCTACCTGATTGATGATTTCGGAAGACAGAAGGTCAGTCCCTCGGAAGTGCTGAACCGCTGGATCGTGCCAATGGAGAAAGGGATTGACTACTTCAACTTCCTCTCCGGCGGGAAGATGCAGATTCCGTTCGAAGTATTTCTGGTCTTCTCGACGAACCTGCGGCCTGATCAGATCGGAGACGAGGCGTTTCTGCGGCGCATCCAGTACAAGCTGTTTCTGCGCAGTCCCGACGAAGAAGAGTTCGTCCAGATCTTCCGGCAATACTGCCAGAAAGAGGACCTGCCGATCGCCGATGCGGCGCTGCCGGATCTGATTGAGAGGCGGTACCGGGCGGCGAAACGAATGTTCCGCCGCTGCCAGCCGCGCGATGTGGTGACGCATGCCATCGATCTGATTCAGTTCGAGGGTCTGCCGTGGTTGCTGACTGCCGAAGTGCTGGATCGGGCATTCGACAGCACGTTTATTGACGAAGAATACGAACCATAGCCGGAATCAGGCCACCTCCAGTTCCCGGCTCAACTCCAGAGTGTGCGTAGCGGTCTCATAGACGAACCAGCGGTCGTGCGAGGCAAACAACACAGCGCCTGGAAAATGTTCCAGAGCCGACGCCAACGCTTCCTGCGCCTCGATCTCGAGATGATTGGTGGGCTCATCCAGAATGAGAACGTTGTGGCGCGCCAGCAGCAGGCGTGCGAGCGCGGTTTTCGAACGTTCCCCCGGGCTCAGTAACGAAAGCCGTTCACGAACCAGGTCCTGGCGCAGTTTCAGACACGCGAGCATGGTGCGCGCGCCTGTCTCATCGGAAGTGACCGAGAGGCAGCTTTCGAGCGGCGTCTGCCGGAGATCGAGTTGGGAGTGCTCCTGCGAATAGTAGCCCCAGTCGGCGCCCTTGGACCAGCGAATCTCGCCACCCCACGGAGGGAGTTCGCCGATGAGCGTGCGGAACAGCGAAGTTTTGCCGCAGCCATTGGGGCCGAGCATGGCCCATCGCTCACCGCGATGAATCGCCAGACTGACGGGCGAGCCCAGCGGAGCCTCTGCGCCGAATGCCAGTCGATCGGCATGCAGGGCCAGGCCGGGGCACGGAGATCGAGGCTCGAAATCGATCTCGGAGATTGCGCGCTCCTCCCAGGGTTTCGCGATCGTGCCTTCATGCTGCACGCGTTCGCGAAGCAGCCTGCCGGTCCTCGCCACCTTCGCCGCTTTGCGGCCATAGAAGTCCTTGCAAAGGCGCGCGCCATGCGGGGTTTTGGCGACCTTGACCGCAAGGCGTTCCCTGCGCTCGGCGGCCTGCTCGGCGGCGGCGATCCGGCGTTGTTGCGCGGAGTATTGATCCCACTGCCGTGACTCGCCGTGTTCCCTTTCCTGGCAGGCGAAGTCGTAATTCCCGGCATGGCAGAAGACCTTGCCGCGCTCGATCCATAGTGTCCGCGTGGTCACCTCGTTGAGGAAGTGACGGTCGTGCGAGATCACAACGCAGGCCGCATCGGTGCGCTGCAACCATCGCGAGAGCCATTCGCGGGCAAGCATATCGAGATGATTGGTCGGCTCGTCGAGCAGGACCAGATCCGCGCCCTGGCGCATGACGCGAGAGAGCGCTTCGCGGGTGTGTTCCCCACTTGACTGATCGACAGGCACTTCGCGATCCAGTGTCACCACGCGGAGACCGCGCCGCCGGGTGATGGAGCCACGGACGGGTTCCAATGAACCCTCGATCAGTTTCATCAGCGTGGTCTTCCCGCTGCCATTTACGCCGGCGATGCCAATGCGATCACCGGGATGGATGGTGAAAGTAACTTCTGCCAATAACGTCGAGCCAAGCGTATGGCCAAACGATACGTGTTGGAATGAAAGCATAGACACAATCCCCCTTTTGCAAGAGAAGAAAA